>CANGGC010000007.1 GCA_947453125.1 Planctomycetaceae bacterium
CTCTCCGGCGCGGTCCTCTCGGCCGGCGTCCACGCCGTCCCCGACATCGGCCTGATCGAGCTCGACCAACTCGCTGCCCACACCCGGATCCTCTCGGCGGCGGCCGACCTTCCCCTCGTTGTCGATGCGGACACCGGCTTCGGTGGCCCGCGGGAAGTGGAAGAGTGTGTCCGCGTCCTCGAGGCGGCAGGCGCGGCGGCGATCCAACTGGAGGATCAGAAGGGGGCCGCCAGCGGGACGGGGGGCACGAAGCGCTGCGGCCATCTGGCCGGCAAGCAAGTCGTGTCGGTGAGCGAGATGGCGGAGAAGGTGGCCGCAGCCCGGGCCGGGTGTCGCAATCCCGACACCGTGATCATCGCCCGCAGCGATGCCCGCGGGGTGGAGGGCCTCGATGACGCCCTGGCGCGCCTCCACGCCTACCGGAACGCGGGTGCCGATTGGCTCTTCCCCGAAGCACCGCGGGATCGGGACGAGTTTGCCCGGATCGGCCGGGAGTTTGCCGACGGTGCACCGCTCCTGGCAAACATGACCGAGTTCGGAGTCGGCCCGCTGTTGACCGTCGACGAACTCTCCGACCTTGGCTACGCGGCGGTCCTGTTCCCCGTCACCCTGATGCGCGTGGCGATGCAGGCCATGCACGCGGCGTTGGCCGTCATCGGCGACGAGGGGACGCAGGAGAGCCTCCTCGACCTCATGCAGACCCGCGAGGAGCTCTACGAACTCCTCGACTACGACCCCGCCGATCCGCAGGCTTGGCTCGCCGCGCACTCGAACCGGCTCGCCGCGCACTCGAACCGGCTCGCCGCGCACTCGAACCGGCTCGCCGCGCACTCGAACCGGCTCGCCGCGCACTCGAACCGGCTCGATAAGCAGTCCCGTACCGGCCCCCGAGGAGACGCCTGATGTCGGCCCCCGCCCCCAAATCCCCCTCCGGCACAGACGACTTCGCCCGCGGGCTGGCCGGTGTCGTCGCCGGCAAGACGGCGATCTGTTCCCTCGACGGCGACCTCCGCTACCGCGGCTATTCGATCGCCCCTCTGGCGGAGGCGGGCGACTTCGAGGATGTCGCCCACCTCCTCCTCCATGGTGAACTGCCGACCGCGGCGGAGCACGCCGCATTCACCCGCCGCGTGCATGAGGCTGCCGCATCGATCGACCCGACGGTCATCGATGCCCTGCAAGTCTTGGCCGCCCGCACCCCCAACGCCTCACCGATGGACGCCCTCCGGACTGGCGTCAGCATCCTCGGGCAGATCGAACTCGATCAGCAGCCCGGGCCGCACGCGGCCTTGGTGTCGCAGGCGGAGCGGCTCCTCGGGCAGGTGCCGGCGATCCTCGCCGCCTGGCTCGATCTCTCCGCCGGCCGGACGGTGGCCCCCTGGCCGGAAGGATCGATCGCCGCCGCGCTGTTGGAGCGGCTCACCGGCCGTGAGCCGACCACCGAGGAGGCCTCGATCTTCGGCACGACCCTCGTGCTCTACGCTGAACATGAGTTCAACGCCTCGACGTTCGCCGCGCGGACGGTGGTCTCGACCGGTTCCGACATGCATTCGGGGATTGTCGCGGCGATCGGGGCACTGAAGGGCCCGCTCCACGGTGGAGCCAACGAACAGGTCCTCGAGGCGCTGGCCGAGATCGGCTCCCTCGATCGGGTCATCCCCTGGCTCGAGGAGCGGTTCGCTGCCAGGAAGGTGGTGATGGGGTTCGGCCACCGCGTCTACAAGGATGGTGACGTGCGGGCGAAGATCCTCGGTGGGATGTGTCGCCGGCTCGCTGACGACGGAGAAGGACTGGCACTCGAACGCTTGGCCGACGCGGTGGAGCAGATGATGCTCGATCGCAAGAACCTCCGCCCCAACCTCGATTGGCCCGCCGCCCGCGTCTACCACGCCCTCGGGCTGCCGGTGCGCGTCTTCACCCCGATCTTCGTCGTCGCACGAATGAGCGGATGGACGGCCCACGTCATCGAGCAGGTGGGGGATAACCGGATCATCCGCCCGCTGTCGATTTACTCTGGCCCTGCACCCCGCGACTGGCGGCCGCGCCCCTCTCGCTAACGCCGCCCCTCCCGCTGGAAAAGGCCGCGGCCGCCGCGGTGGGAATCCCACCGTGGCGGCCGCCTGCGTTTTCGCTGTTCAGGTCGGTTGCCCGTATCCGGCCGGCCACCTGTGCTCGCCCTCATGAAGGCGATCGTCAGGGAAGGACCGTGGTCGGGGCCGCCACGGCGGAGGTCTGGGCTGCCGTCGGCTGGGCCGCCGCGGGCTCACCGGCGGCGCCAGCCTGACCTTCGACAGTCGCCTGAACCGTCACCACAGGCACCGCACCGGCACCGAGATCGGTGGAGATCTGGATCTGCCGCTCGATCTTCCCGGTGGCCTCGCCGGCCTGGAACGTCACCGGAAGGATGTGGACCGGTGCGGGCGTCTCCTTCACCGGGCAGGTAATGCATCCGTCGGGGCCACACTCCACACCGGTCACCTTGAAGGGGCGGTTGGCACGAACGACGACGTTCTTCGTGACCGAGCCACCGGGCTGCACGCTCCCGAGGGCCAGGAGTTGCGGGCTCACGGTCACCTCGGCGACGACGCGCCCCTCGACATCCATGGGGATCTGCGGGGCACGGGGGTCGTTGGTGACCAGAAGCAACTGCCCCTTGACGTACCCGGCCGGCGCCTCCGGCTTGAGACTCAAGGTCAGGTCGTAGGCCGACTGCGACGAGGAGTGGAGTGGCGGGGAGAGCGTGACGGCGAAGTTCGAGTTCACGCTCCGCACGTCCTTGATCTCCCAGGGCGTGCTGCCGGAGTGGGTGACGCGCACCTTCCGTTCGGCTCCCTTGCCGAGATCGACGTTACCGAGATCGATAAAGGGCGGATCGAAGGTCACGTCGCCGCGGATGTTGCCCGTGACGCGGAGCTGCACCTCGGCGAAGAACGGCTTGTCGAAGGTGACGGTGAGCGTGGCCCCGTGCTGACCGAGAAACGTCTTGGTGTTGAACGTCGCCACGACCTCTGAGGTCTCGTGGGTTTTGAGTTCCTTCTTGGTGATCGTCGGGGTCGTGCAGCCGCAGCTGGTGCGCACGCCGACGACATGGAGGTCTTCCTTGTACTTGTTGCGGAACACGAACCGGTGTTCAGTCTTCGCCCCGCGGGCCACGTTCCCGAAGTTGTGGCTCGTCTCCGAGAACATCTGCTTGGCCCAATCCTGGGCCCGGGCCGGTGCCGCACCGAGCAGCAGGAGCCCGAGAGCGACGAGGGGGAGAGCGAGCTTGCCGAAGACGGGCCGGGCGGCGCACATGGGCGTGTCACCAGAGGGTGTGCGGCCGGCGGAAGGCGTGGCCGCGAAAGACGTTGCGAAGAGTACGGATGCCATGGAAGGGGAGTCAACGGGGCTCTGGGCGGGCTGGGCTGACAACGGTGTCCGCCACCTCCCAAACATTCCCCGCCGGGGCGTCCCCGGGGGGTGTCCGGGGGGCTTTCGCCCTGGAATTTCCTTGTTTGCAGCGCCAGGACCGCTACAGCCCAAAGGGTTTGCTAGGATAGGAAAGTCACCCAACGGACGGCTCCCCAGCCGCCCCGGGACGACCGAGCCCGGCACAAGCCGGGCCGGACAGTTCCTCGATCGCAGGTCTGTGTTTGGTTTTCGTCGTGGTTTGGGTCTGATCCGCCGGGACTTCCTGGTGGTTCTGACCCAGCCTGACGAACCGGCCGCCAACCTGCCGATGGAGGGAGTGACGAAGCTTTCGAGCCCTGACCTCGGTCAGTGGTCGAGAGACCAAGGGGGCGTACCGGCTTCGACCGGATAGAAGAGGTTCAGATTGCGTGTCGTGGTTGGTCGGCTGGCCACGTTAAAAGTCGACCAAGCTTCAATTGCCGAAGCTCAGTTTTCTCTGGCTGCTTAATTAAGTAGCCCCGAGCGATGGCCCCAGTCGGAAGGGCCTCCCAATCGGTCGCCAAATCCGACTCGCTCCATTCCACCGCCGGGTACGGGTGGGGCTAAAAAAGTTCTTGGCTGGTGGATGACGAACCCTGTCGGCCGGGGGCGCATCCACGAGACTCAAATCGACCGGATACGCACGTAGACGTTTGTTCTGAATCATCACGGGACGCGGGTTCGACTCCCGCCGCCTCCATCCTTCGCGAGCCAGCGCCGGCAACGGTGCTGGCTCGCGTCGTTTTCAGACGGCCCGATTCAGACGCCAAGCGAACGCCACGGCCGGCCACAGGCTCTCACCCGCGGCCCCCTTCGCAGCAGGTCTCGCAGATCCGGTGACACTGCTCGCAGTGGAACTTCGCCCGGATCTCGATCAGCCTCCCGCCACACGCTGGACAGGCAGGGCGCCCTTCACACGACGACGTCGGTTCGTCGGGAACCTGTGGGGATTCGCGATCGCTCATCCAACACCCTCCAGCTGCCCCTCGGTCACGGCTCGAAAACGATCGCCACCGGCATCGAGTCGCCGAAGGTCTCGAAGTCGCGGAAGCTCCACACGACCTTCTTCTCCGCCGTGACCTCGATGATCTGCGGGTTCTCAGGGCCGGCATGGCAGTTCACAAACCGAGTGTTGCCGTTCGGGAGCCGCCACACCTGGGTCACCCACGCCAGCGTGATCCCCGGGAGATCGTTCTGCTCGAGCCGCCAGACGATCTCCTTCGCCGGCGTGACTTCGAGCACCGAGTGGCCATTGCCCGTGCCGACGAGCGTGTTGCCGTTGGCGAGCCGCACGGCCGAATAAAGTTGATCGCCAAAGGCCTCGGGGCCATGGCCGGGCTTGGGTTCCTTCCCGAACAGCGGGACGTCGTACTCCCACACGACCTTCCCGTCGCGATCGTATTCGCGGACGACCCCGTCGCGCTCGTGGGCCACGAGGATCGTCCCGGCGGCGGTGCGGCGGGCGTTGCGCGTGTCGGAGTGGACGGCGGGGTTGTTGACGACCAGCTTGGTCGACTTCCGCACCTTTCCGTCGCGGGTCACCTCGACGATCCGCGCCGGCCCCGATTCGACGACCATCGTCGACCCGTCGGGGAGTCGCTCGAAGGCGTGAACCTCGACCGGCTTACCGGCGTTGTCGCCCCCCGCGGCGTCGTATTCCCACACCGGCTTGCCGTCGCCATCGAGCTCGAGGACGCGCGTCCAGCCGTCCTGGATGAGGAGGTGCCCATCGGGCAAGAGGTGGAGATCGTGGATCGCGCCGTTGGCCCGCTTCCATTCGACCTTTCCGTCAGGAGCGATCGCGGCCAGCGTCCGGCGCGAGTCATCGGCGGCGATCACGCGCCGCGGCGTGCCGGTCTGCTCAGCAACCGTCGTGCCGCTCAATCCCGCCGCAAGCGAGAGCATGAGGAGGATCGCACGGGCCACGGCCGCGGGAGACCAGCCCGACTGCGGTGCGGCGTGAACGCGCGGGGCTTGCCCGGCGGCAGCGGCAAGCACCTCATCCCGCGCCAGCGCCACGTTCGGCCCCGGGACATGGTCGATCGCCAGAGAGAACGTGATCTCCCCACGGGGAGGAAGCGTCACCACCCGGCCCTGCGATTCCTCGAACGAGCGAGGATTGGGGAAGTTCGTCGCCGGCTCCAAACCGGTGACATACCCATCAGCCTCTCCCCCCTGCTGCTTCCAGAGGGCGAAGCAGGGGAGCGTCCGGGAATCCCAGGAGAGCCGGGCGGCCTGCTTGCCCCCGGCGGCGACGAGGAGCGCGGCGGCGGCGCCGTCGCCACGGGGATGGATCCGGGCGTAGTGGCAATCCTCGGGGCGGCCGGGGCGGGGTGCGTCGTAGCGGTTCCAGGTGGCGATGTCGGCCGCTGCCACCGCATCCCGCGGGACGATTTCGTCGACCGGCGCGACGACCTCGGCTCCAGCGCCGAGGAGCGGAGGACCGAAGTTGACGTGGTAGAGCATCTGCATCGAGGTGGGACGGTCGGAGAGATTCGTGACCGTGTCGGTCCAGGCCACGCCATGCCGCTCCACCGAGAGCGTCAGGTTCATCGTCATCCGCAGGGCGTGGAAGTGGAAGCGGGTCTCATCGACGGTCCCACGGGCGGTGAGGGTGCCGGCCTGCTCGTCGAGGATGACCTCGAGCGACCGGGCAGGGAGGTTGGCGACCCGCCCGTGGAGGCCGTAGCGGAGTCGCCCCTCCGGCGTGAAGTCGGGAGCCCCGTTGCTCACCAGGCCGCAGCGGGCGACGAGCTCGTCGAAACCGTCGAGCCATCCGAGGCCGGATGGCTCGGACAGCGGCACGAACCCCGGATGCACCGGCCCGCGCACCGGGGACTGCCATCCCCATTCGGTCCCTGCGGCGTTCACCTTCCAGATGCCGAGCCCACGATCGGGCAGGAGCCAGACTCGCGTCTTCCCCGCGACGAGCTCCACCATCCGCACCCCCTCGGCAAGCCCGCCGACGAGCGTCCGGCAGCGGACCGCAAGTGGACCAGCCGAAACGTCGATGTCGGTGTGAGCCCGCGGAGAGATTCCGGTCCGTTCGTGCGCCTCGATGATCGACACCATTCGCGGCTCGGACATGAAATCAGCTCCCTGATGCGGTAATCTCTTTGCTTCCGATCCGGCCATTCCGCCCCGGTGGGGTGCTGGGAAATCTATCAGATTCCACAGACTTCCCGGACTCGCAGTTTCAGGACCAGCGCGGCCGCACCAGGCCACCAGCCCTCACCCAGGATGACCATGCCCCCCCATCAGCAGCCGATGGCCGTTGTGCTCGCCGCCGGCAAGGGAACACGGATGGGGAGCGACCTGCCGAAGGTCGTCCACGAGGCAGCCGGGCGACCGCTTGTCCGCTGGGTTGTCGATGCCCTCCGCGGAGCGGGGATCGGCGAGATCATCGTTGTCGTCGGGCATCGGGCCGAACTGGTCGAGGCCTCCCTTTCCGACGTCCCCGGGCTCTCCTTCGCGACCCAACGGCACCAGCGTGGCACCGGCGACGCCGTCGCGGCCGCAGCGGACGGGATCGAGGCACGGATCTCAGACGATCGTCGCCGCCCGGTGGTGATCGTCTGCGGGGATTCGCCAATGCTCCGCCCTGAGAGCGTGCGCGGACTGCTGGCCCGACTTGCCGAATCCAACGCGTCGTGCCTTGTCGGCACGGCAGTGACCGACGACCCGCAGGGGCTGGGGAGGATCGTTCGCGACCAGGCCGGGCACTTCCTGCGGATCGTCGAGCAGAAGGACGCATCGCGAGAGGAACGGGGGATCCGCGAGGTGAACATGAGCACCTACGTATTTGCCGCCGAAGACCTCCTCTTGGCCCTTTCCCGGCTCGACAACACGAACGCTTCCGGCGAGTACTACCTCACCGATTGCCCCGGGATCCTCCTCGGCGACGGTCGCCCCGTCGACGCGCTTGCCTGCCTCGATCCGAGCGAGACCCTCTCGGTCAACACGCCCGAGCAACTCGCCGAGGTCGCTGAAGCACTGCGGCGACGCGGCGGCGACGCCCCATCTTGAACATCCCCCCCCGCGGCCAGACGATGCCGGCCGGCCGATGCCCTCCATTCCCAAGGCTCCGACCACGATGAATGACCTCAAGATCTTCAGCGGACCGGCAAACATCCCGCTGACGCAGGACATCTGCCGCTACCTCAACCTCCCCATGGGAAAGATCTCCATGGGACGGTTCCCCGACGGCGAGATCTCCTGCAAGATCGACGAGGACGTCCGGGGCCGGGACGTTTTCATCGTCCAGCCGACCTGCCCGCCGGTCAACGACCACCTCATGGAGCTGCTGGTCATGATCGACAGCTTCAAGCGGGCCAGTGCCTTCAGGCTGACGGCGGTCATCCCCTACTTCGGCTATGCCCGCCAGGACCGCAAGGATTCGGGCCGGGTGCCAATCACCGCCAAGCTCGTGGCCAACCTGATCACCCGCGCCGGCGCCGACCGCGTGCTGGCGATGGATCTCCACGCCCCTCAGATCCAGGGGTTCTTCGATTGCCCGGTCGACCACCTCTACGCGGCCCCCGTCCTCAGCAACCATGTTCTCTCGATGGGGCTGCCGAAGGAGGACATCGTGGTCGTCAGCGCGGACGAGGGGAGCATCAAGCGGGCCAGCGGCCATGCTTCCCGGCTGGGGGCCCCACTGGCGATCGTCGACAAACGGCGACTCAGCGCCGACACCACCAGGAGCACGAACATCATCGGCGCCAGCGTCGAGGGGAAGATCGCCCTGATGTTTGACGACATGATCAGCACGGCGGGATCGATCTGCTCGGCCGCAGAGGCGGTGCAGAAGCACGGTGCCGGGGCCATCTACGCCGCCGCCACCCACGGCCTCCTCGTCGGCCCGGCGATCGAGCGACTTCGGGCAGCTCCGTTTGCGGGGATCATCGTCACCGACTCGATCCCCCTTTCCCCGGGAAAACAGCTCCCTTCGATCACGGTGCTGTCGGTGGCCAGCCTGCTTGGCCAGGCCATCAAGCGGATCCATCGCAACGAATCCGTCAGCATGATGTTTCAGTAAGCCCCCCCGAACGGGGCTTAGCGTTGGCCGCGGTGGTTGAAAAGCGATTCGACGACCAATTCCACCGGTCGCCAAGGGTTTTGGGGGGAAACAGCCGCATTTCACGGTTCGGCTTGCGGATTCCAGCCCAGATGTCAGAATGAGTGGCTTGCCGAAAGGAGCTGTTATGAGCGATTCGCTTGAAGTTGTTGCCCGCCCCGCTACCGGTACCCGTGAGTCCCGCCGACTCCGTCGCCAGGGGTTCGTCCCCGCCGTTTTGTACGGGCACGGGGAAAAGTGTGTTGATCTTGCTGCCCGGCGGGAGGCACTCGAAGCGGTTATCCGCCACGGCGGCCGCATCGTCGAACTCAAAGGCGCGGTGAAGACCAGCGCCTTGGTGCGTGACCTCCAGTGGGATACGTACGGAGTCCAGCCGCTCCACGTTGACTTTGTCCGCGTCGACAAGACCGAGCGCATCAAGGTCCGCGTCCCTCTTGATCTCCGCGGCGAGGCCCCCGGGCACCGCGCCGGTGGCACGGTCAACATGGTGCTCCACGAGATCGAGATCGAGTGCACTCCCGACACGATTCCCGAAAAGATTCACGTCCATGTCGGCAAACTTGACGTCGGCGGCATGATCAAGGTCCATGACATCGAACTCCCTGCCGGGGCGAAGGCTGTCACCGACGGCGAAGAGACCGCCGTCAGTTGCACGGTCACGATCCACAAGGCCGACGACGCCGCTCCGGCTGGAGCCGCCGAGCCGGAGATCATTGGCCGCAAGGCCGGCGAGGAGGGGGAATCCGCTGCCGGAGAAGGCTGATGCGTCCGGGGGTTGCGAGAGCGGTCTGTGCGGCTGGCGGTGGCCCTTGGCTGCTGTCTTTTGATGTCGCACGGCGCTCGCTCCAGACCGCTGGGCAGCTTCGCCAGCCGATTGGCGGTGTGGCCCGCGGCCAAAGCGAGCCCGGTTCGGAGCGATTTCCCGACGGCAGGCTGGTTTTTGGCGCCGCTTTCGCGGTGCAGCCATGAAACTGGTCGCCGGTTTGGGGAATCCGGGGCGGGCCTACGACGGAACGCGTCACAACATCGGGTTTGATGTCCTCGAGGTCCTCGCCAAACGGGCAGGGGGCCCAGGGCGTCGGGCTCGATTCCAGGGGGAGTTTTCCCAGACCACGATCCGCGGCTGCCCGGTGCTCCTCCTCTGGCCGCTGACCTGGATGAACCTCAGCGGTGCCAGCGTCCTCGCTGCGAAAGACTTTTACAAAATAGACAACGCTGACATTTTGGTGCTCTGCGACGATTTCCAGCTCCCCACTGACACGATTCGTCTTCGGGGAAGTGGTTCCAGCGGAGGCCAAAAAGGGCTTACTGACATCCTCGCCAGACTCGGCTCCAATACGGTGCCAAGATTGAGGATCGGGGTTGGGCCGCTGCCACCAAGCTGGACATCGGCTGACTTCGTACTCGGGAAGTTCACCAAGCAAGAGCGACCGGCGGTTGCGGCACTCGTTGAGCGGGCTGCGGACGCCGTAGAGGAATGGGTCGGTGCGGGGATCGAATCGGCGATGAACAGGTTCAACTGACCCCCCTGACTGCGGTATTTTCGGCCCGGATTTGTCATCGCCCCCCTCTTCACCCTACAACTCAGCCGATTATTCAGCCTCTATTCAACTCCCCATCGGGGGGGGTTTTCACCGACTTTTCAACGGCAGATTCAAGACACTCACGACAACCAGGCCCGGCCACGCCGGACCCCAGCAGAGGAGCGACGAGCGACATGGTGGTGTACGAAGGGATGTTCATCCTCGATCCGACGAAGTACTCCCGCGACCCAGCGGCGATCACGCAGCAGGTTGCCGATCTGATCACCCAGCACGGCGGCACGATTCTGGCAGCCCGTTTGTGGGACGAGCGGAAGCTTGCCTACCCGATCAACGGTCACAAGAAGGGGGTCTACTGGCTCACCTACTTCAAGATGCCAGGGTCGGGCGTGACGCCTTTGGAGCGGCAGTGCGAGATCAATGACGACATCATCCGCAAACTGATCCTCAAGGTTGATCCGCGGATCGCTGACGCCCTCGTCCAGCACGCTCTGGCGGGCAACGAGACGGCGGCCACGAAGCGCCCGGGCCCAACCCCCGGACCGGTCGCCGCACCGGCCGCCGCACCGGTTGCCGCGGAGTGAACCTTCGGAATCACCCTGTGCTGCCCGGCATCGGTCGGCCTCACGGTCGTCACCGCGAACCGGGCGGCAGCGGGGGGCGGTGGTTATTCCTGCCGGCTGGGGTGATTGCACCCCAGCCTGCGACGGAGTAGCATGGTGAACAAAGGTTCACGCACCATCACCAACCTCGTCAGTCCAAGGAGCGATCCATGGCCAGCTTCAACAAGGTGATTCTTCTCGGGAATGTCACCCGCGACCCGGAACTGCGCTATGTCTCCAACGGCACTCCCGTCACGGAGATTGGTCTCGCAGTCAACAACCGGCGCAAGGGCCCCAACGGCGAATGGGTCGACGAAACGACCTTTGTCGATGTGACATTCTGGAGCCGGGATGCTGAAATCGCCGGGGAATACGTCACGAAGGGCTCTCCCCTCATGATCGAGGGGCGACTCAAACTCGATACCTGGGAAAAGGACGGAAAGAAAAACTCCAAGCTCCGCGTTGTCGGCGAAAAACTCGTTCTCCTTGGCAATCGCCAGGGGGGGCCCGAGGGGGGCCGAGGGGGCCCGGAAGGGGCTCCGCGGCCGAAGCGGGCCGGCGTCGGACAGTCGGCGCCGACATCCGCAGACGGCCCCGACTATCCTCATGGTGAGTATGATGGCCCCACGCGCGACGGCGGCGGACGGGGTCCAGAAACGGTCTCTCACGGGGGATCCGATGACGACATTCCGTTCTGAACCCGTTTTTGGCACACTCCGACTGACCGATCGTGGTCACCGACCCGCCGCGAGTCCGGCGACCCTAGCCCCGAACTGATCCACTCTTCCCGAGCCCTTTCTCCCCGAGCCTCAGTTTCAAGAGACGAATCATGTCACAGTCCTCCACCGTCACCTCCCGCTCTCGGTCCGTGAATGCGACCGGCTCCCATACCGGTCAACTGCCGAAGGGGCAGCGTGGTGGCATCGAACTTCTCTTGGTGCACAACGTCGAGCATCTCGGCAAGCAGGGGCAAGTCGTCGAGGTGAAGCGTGGCTATGCCTTCAACTACCTGCTGCCGCAGGGCCTGGCGACGGTGGCCACCGAACACCACAAGCGGATGGTTGCCAAGCACAAGGCGAAGCTCGAGGAGATCGCCCGCGAGCGCCTCGCCGGCCTCCGTTCGCTCCTTGAGGAACTCGTCCGCACGAGTGTCACCATCGAGGCCAACGCCAACGACGAAGGCCACCTCTATGGCTCAGTCACCTCCGTTGAGATCGCCCGGGCACTCAAGCAGCAGGATCTCGTCGTCTCCAGCGACAACATCATCCTGCAGGGGCCGCTCAAGGAAGTGGGCCTCTACACCGTTCGCGTGCGACTCGCGGCGGAGGTCGAAGGGGATCTCAAGGTGTGGGTGGTGCCGACCAGCGGCGACGCGGCAGCGAAGTAACAACTTCTTTCCCTGCCGGTCAGGACACCAATGTCCTCACCGGCCGCAGTGGTTGAACGATCCTGTGGGCAGGGCTGCAGCATTGCGGCCCTGCCCATGTTCGTGTGTATCGGTTCTTCGTCGCGGCTCCCGCGCCGCAGTGCGGAGTGGTTGGCATCGCCGTGACGGCCCATCGGAGCGTCGTGCGGCCCGGGGCAACAGACGGAACGAAAACGGGGCGGGAGGCTCGATCAGGTGGCATCACGACGCAGTGGCGACGGGGGCAACGGCGAGGGGCGCGACCGCCAGCGCGATGGAGGTCGGCGCCGCACCCGCGACAACGGCGACGGGGCAGGCGCCGCGCCCGACCTCCGCGAGCGCCCCGTCGATCTCGCCGCCGAGCGCGGCGTGCTCGGCAGCATTTTCCTCAAGCCTGACGCCTGCGACGACGTCGCACTCGTTCTCCGGCCGGAGGACTTCGCCGACGAAGCCCACCAAATCCTCTTCCGCCACCTCCTCGAACTCCACGACGGCGGCAAGCGGATCGACACCACGATCGTTCTCGACCGGCTCCGATCGAAGGGAGACCTCGAACGGATCGGAGGCGTGGCCGCCATCGGCGAGATCGTGCAGTCGGTGCCCCACGCTGCCCATGCGACGCACTATGCGCAGATCGTCCGCGACAAGTCTCTCCTCCGCTCGCTGATCGACGCCGGCACCGACATCCTTCGCGACGCCTACGACTCGACCGACGAGCCGAAGGAGCTCCTCTCCCGGGCGGAATCGAAGATCTTCACGATCCTCGAGAACCGCAGCTCCGCCGACGCCACCCCGATCAACGAGGTGCTCGGCAAGGTACTCGAGCGGATGGACGCCCGGATGAAGCACGAGCAGACGCTCGGTGGCGTGGAGACCGGCTTCACGGAGCTCGACGCCCTCTGCGGGGGGCTCCACAACTCCGAACTCGTGATCCTCGCCGCCCGGCCGAGCATGGGGAAGACGGCGCTGGCGATGAACATCTCCGAGCACGTGGCGATCACGAACCGCCATCCGGTGTTGTTCGTGAGCCTCGAAATGGCGGCCATGGAACTTGCCGACCGTCTCCTCTGCTCGGTCGCGGGCGTCAACGGCCATCGGCTCCGCAACGGGACGATCTCCAAGGAGGACCGCCGCAGGCTCGTGGAGAAGTCGGCGGAGATCAGTGTCGCTCCACTCCTCATCGACGACACCCCGGGGCGAACGCTCACTGAGATCGCCGCCGTCGCCCGCCGACAGAAGCGGCGTGGCGGGCTGTCGCTGATCGTCATCGACTACCTTCAGCTCATCGAACCGGACAACCCCCGTGATCCCCGTCAGGAGCAGGTGGCGAGGATCGCGAGGCGGTTGAAGATGATGTCCCGCGAACTCGACATCCCGGTGCTCTGCCTCGCTCAGCTCAACCGTCAGGCCGAAGCGTCGCGGGACAATCGACCGCGGCTCAACCATCTCCGCGAATCGGGGGCCATCGAGCAGGACGCCGACCTCGTGATGTTTGTCCATCGCGAGGAGTATTACCAGACCAACGACGAGGACCGCGAGCGGGTGAAGGGGCAGGCGGAGATCATCATCGCCAAGCAGCGAAACGGCCCGATCGGCGACGCCAAACTCCTCTGGCAGCACGATTTCACGCGATTCGTGAACCTCGAACACCGCCAGTACGACGAGTTCGAGCAGTTCTCCAGCTTCTGACGGTCGCGTCCGGCTGGCTGTCCCGTCGCACGGAGGCGACGGCTGGCTGTCCCGTCGCACGGAGGCTACGGCTGGAAGGTTTGCCGAGCGTGTCGGCCGCCGCATCCAGCGGCGGGCAGGGCGAGCCGATCTCGAGTCAACGCCCTCGGGCCGCGCTGCGATCGTTGCCGGGGCGGACATCGAGTTCGAGGCCGTCGTCTTCGCCCCGTTCCAGCCGCTCCCAGGCGATCCCACCCATGGCGGCGTTGTCGGTACACAATTCCCGCGGCGGAATGAGCACCTCCACGCGACGCTTCCTGCCGAGTCGCTCCAGGGCCTCGCGCAGCGCTGTGTTCGCGGTCACTCCCCCTCCAACCGCGAGCACGCGGCACTTCGTCCGGGCGAGGGCCAGATCGACCTTGGCGAGGATCGTCTCGACCACGGCCTGCTGGAACGACGCCGCGAGATCGGCGAGGGCGCTTCCGGTGGGAGCGGGCGTGTCGTCGGGGGCGCCCGGAGGCCTGATCCGATAACGGAGGGCTGTTTTGAGGCCGCTGAAGCTGACGTCCATCCGATCACGATCGGTGGCGAGCGGCCGCGGAAAACGGTGCGCGGCGGGATTCCCGCCGACAGCGGCCCGCTCCATCGAAGGTCCACCTGGATACCCGAGGCCGAGGAGGGCCGCCGCCTTGTCGAAGGCCTCGCCGGCGGCGTCGTCGATCGTCCCCCCGAGCCTGTCGAGCTCGAGCGGCGAATGGAGATGAAACAGCGACGTGTGCCCGCCGCTGGCGACGAGCCCGACACAGGGGTAGGTCATCCGCTCCCCGTGGGCCAGGCGACATGCATAGAGGTGGGCAGCGATGTGGTCGTAGCCGACGAGGGGACAGCGGAGCACGGCGGCAATCCCCTTGGCGGCCGACAGGCCGACCAGGAGCGAGCCGACCAACCCCGGCCGGACGGCGACGGCGACGGCCTCCAGCCCCCCCCTGGCGACACCAGACCTGGCCAGCGCCTCGTCGATCACCGGCACGATCCGTTCGACATGGGCCCGCGAGGCGAGTTCCGGGACGACCCCCCGCCACCGCGCATGGAGTTCGTCCTGACTGGCGACCACACTCGAGAGCACCCGACGCGACCGATCAATCACGGCAGCCGCGGTCTCGTCACAGGTCGTCTCGATCGCCAGGAGAGGCACAGGGGAAACACTCCAGGATGGGGAGCGGGGACAACGACGGGAAATGTCCAGTGAAGAACCGTCCCGGCGCGTGTCACCCGCCCATCTGACCAACGTCAGTAGTCGTACCACATCCCGATGCCGGCCCGATTCTGGTTCTTGTAGACAAACTGGTACTGCGGATCGGAGCCGTAGAGATATTCAAACCCGATCCGGTAGAGCTTCTCACTGCGGCGTCCCCGCCACGCCCAGCCGGTCTGCACGCAGACATTCCCCCCCCAATCGAGCTCCTGCCGGGAAAACCCATTGAGGGCGAGGAACGGTGCTCCCTGCCCTCCCGTGGGCCGGGCCTGGATCAGCTCGAGGCCCCCTTGGAATTCCCACGGCTGGGCCCCCCCGGCGGTGAAGAAGGCCCAGCCCACCTCGCCATAGAGCCGCATCCAATCGTAGAGATAGTAGGAATTGCCCCACACGATGCAGTCGCGGACGTAGTTGATCCGCGGGAAGGTCGGGTGCTTGAGCATGAACTCATCACCGAGGTGGGCGCTGTTGTGGTAGTAGGCGAGTTTCGTCTGCCACCTCCCCACGCCGTAGACGAGCGGGACGCCGAAGCGGAAATCGGCCGAGCGAAGGTCGCGCTCGTCTTGGGGATCGAGGCGCACGAACGCAGCGCCTTCGATCTGCACCTCGAAGCCCTGCGGATGGAGCACCGGATCGGAGCCATACCGGGCGATGGACGCCCTCCCCCCGAGCGTCGAATCCCACAGCCAGCCCTCGTGCCCGGTGGTGGCATAAGGTGGGGGTGTCGTGTCGTCGTACCAGACGGTACCGAAGCGGGGTTCCTTCGGGCCGGCGAGATAGCTGGTGTAGATGAGGTTGTTGGGCATGAGTTGCCACGACCAAGGCCGCGGCGCCCAGAGATCGTCAAAGCCCTCGGGGAACGCAGCCCCCGGCGTGAGGTAGCCGTCATCTGAGGCCGAGGGAAGGGCCTCATAGGGCATGTCGAGGACCACCGGACCGGTCGCCCCCACCGGCGGGAGCGGATCGATCGCGGGGAGTGTCGGGGAGGACGAGTTCGGGAGCGGGTTGTTGATCGCCCCTGCCCCCCCCGGATTGGCCAGCGGCGGAAGGTCGAGCCCCGGCAATCGTTGCGGAGACGGCTGCTGGGGAAGGACGGAGCCGACCGTCGGCGGCAAACGAAGGAGAGGCTCGGGAGGCTGGGCGTTCGCTCCGTGGGCCATCCCGACCACCAGCGCGCAGGCCGGGAGGAGCAGGGTCGCCAGGGCGATCCTGCTGGCACGCAGGGAGAGGTGGCGGGAACGCTTCATGGAATCAAGAGTGACCACGACGGCCACGGCCTTGCCGGTCGCCTGGCGAGATCCTGGCAGACAGGCTCGACACGCCGGCCGACTTTAGGGATCTGGTCGAGTTCGACTCCAGAGAGATCGGCATCGAACGACCGCGACACGACCCAGAAAACGACCGTCCGATCGGCATTCCGTTCCCCTCTCCCCTCCCCCACACGACCGCGGAAACAGGGTAGGATGGAGCTTGACCGAGCCTCGCTCGTTTCCTCATTTCCTCGAGACGTCCCTGGCTCCATCCCCTGCCGGGGCTGCCTGTCCCTCCTCCGCTGACTCGAGCCCATGGCCACATCGCCCGACCCC
>CANGGC010000008.1 GCA_947453125.1 Planctomycetaceae bacterium
GCAGCGTCTCGGCCGTGGCGTCGATTGCCTGACCCCGCCAATCGTGGTCGTTTTCATGCACGGATGATTCCTCCGGAGCCGGTTCGGCGGTGGGGCGGGGCATCGTGAGCGGTTCAGGACAGAACCAGGAAGGACTACGAGTGGCTTTGGAATCCGGCCGCGGGGCCCGTGACGACCGGCGTTCCAGGGATTGGTCGCCCGAAGAGTGGGCTGCCCAGAGCTGTGGAAGCCCGGCTTCCGCCAATTCCGACGGGATCAATCCTGTCGCCGCGCAGGCTGCCGCCATCGCGGGTGACTTCGCGAAACTCGGCCTCGCACCGGCCACGCTCGCCGCCGTCGATCGCGCCGGTTATACCGTCCCCACCCCCGTTCAGGCGGGGCTCATCCCGCGGGCCCTGAAGGGGATCGACGTCCTCGGACAGGCACGCACCGGGACCGGCAAGACGTGTGCCTTCGTCCTCCCGATCCTCGAGCGGGTTTCGCAACCGTCGGAGCGCGGTGGCATCGGGCCGCGGGCCCTCGTCCTCGTTCCGACCCGCGAACTTGCTGTGCAGGTTCGGGATGAGTTCGAGAAACTCGCTCACGGTTCAAAGATCCACTGCGTGGCCGTCTACGGCGGCAAGCCAATCCGCGGGCAGATCGACAAGCTGGCCAAGAATCCAGCCGTCGTTGTCGGCACCCCCGGGCGCGTCCTCGACCACATGAGTCGGGGGACGATCCAGTTTTCCGGCTTGGAGATCGTGACGCTCGACGAAGCCGACCGGATGCTCGACATCGGATTCCGCCCGGATATCGAGAAGATCCTCCGCCGCTGTCCGGACAGCCGTCAGACGCTTCTTCTCTCGGCGACCGTTCCGCCGCCGGTGGCCAAACTCGCCACCCGCTACATGCGCGATCCGGAGATCCTCGATTTCTCCACCGGGGAGATCGCGGTCGAGACGATCGAGCAGTTCTATTTCACCGTCGATCCGACGCGGAAGTTCGATCTCCTCGAGCGGCTCCTCGACCGCGAACAGCCGCGTCAGGCGATCATTTTCTGCCGCACGAAGCGTGGCACCGACAAGGTGTTTGAGCGGCTCTCCCGGCACCGAGCCCGTAAGGGCGGTGAGGAAGAGGTGGGCTGCATCCACGGCGATCTCGCTCAAAACGTCCGTGACCGGGTCATGAAGCAGTTTCGCGAGGGATCGGTGAAGGTCCTCGTCGCCACCGACGTCGTGGGCCGCGGCATCGACGTTTCTGCCCTGTCGCACATCATCAACTACGACATCCCCGAGTTTTGCGACGATTACGTCCACCGTGTCGGACGCACCGGGCGGATGGGACGTGAGGGGTTGGCTTACACGTTTGTTGCGCCGGACGAGGGGCCGCAGTTGACCCGCATCGAGATGCGGATTGAAAAACTCCTCCACCGCGACGAGATCCCCGGTTTCGAGGCTTTCGACCGGCGTCCGAAGGCGGCCCCGATCCAGCAGACTGGCCCCGGTGGCGCCTTTGTCGCTTCCGAGGGGCAGCCAGCCGCCCCGCCGCCCGAGCCCGAGGCGCCCAAGAAGCCGTCGTCGGCAGCGCTCCTCGGCAAGGGCCGCGGTCCGAAGCGGCATCGTCGGGCCCTCTGAGCCCTCCGCACCGTCGCCCAAGAACGACCGGAGTTGCCAACGATGGCCCGCTCGACTGCAGGTGACCCACCGGGTGGCGGACGGAAGCGTGCTCTTCCCCGCTCTCCCCGTGCGGTGAAGCAGCGACTCGAGAGCCTCGCCGATGCCGGGGTGCTCGATCTCCCCCGCGCGAAGCCCGGCGTCGACGACGAAGAGGTGATGCCGACGGCTGACGCCGCGTCGCAGCCCGCCCAGGCAACGCCCCCCGCCTCCGTTGCGACGAAGCGCCTGGCGAAGAAGGGGACACAAGCGGCGGACGCCGCCGGCCGGCTCTCAGCGCTCGAGATCCTCCGCACGGAAGTGGCCGGCTGCCGGGCCTGTGTCCATCTCGCCGAGGCCCGTACGAACACCGTCTTCGGGAGCGGCAACCCTGCCGCCCGGCTCTGTTTCCTCGGCGAGGCTCCCGGGGCCGACGAGGACGCCTCGGGGGAGCCGTTCGTGGGCCGGGCCGGGCAACTGCTCACGAAAATCATCGAGGCCTGCACGCTCACCCGCGACGATGTCTACATCCTCAACGTCCTCAAGTGCCGCCCCCCCGAGAACCGTCGGCCGGAGCCGGAGGAGGTGGCCAACTGCCGGGGCTACTTCGAGCGGCAGATCGAGGCGATCCGGCCGGAGTTCATCTGCTGTCTCGGGGCGTCGGCCGCCCAATCGCTCCTTCGCACCGACGAGACGATCGGGAAACTCCGGGGCCGCTGGTTCGAATATGGACCGGCGACGGTGATCTGCACCTATCACCCCTCCTACCTGTTGCGGAACCCCGCCGCGAAGCGGGATGTCTGGGACGACATGCAGCATCTCATGGCCCGGATGGGGATCGAGATGCCCCAAAAAGGCCCAGGCGGTTGATTTCCATCTTCCTCCCGGTTTTCCGGGGTCGTGACCCTCGGAGTAACGGATCGGCTCAAGCTGCCGGTCGTGCCGGTCCGATTGATGAGGTGGGTCTTGGGGGGGAACAGCCGCTGCTAACTGTCGTCGACGGGGTTCGGGCCGGTTCTACGGCACCGTCGGTCGCGATGTCGCCTGGGGAGGCGATATCGCGACGATCTTCAGCCGCCGGTCGGCGTTGCCATCCGGTCGGAACGAATGCCACCGGGCTGAACAGGGGGAAAGCATGGATTCCGGGAACTCCACCACGAGCCGTGGCGGGCGAGGAATGAGTCTGGCGGCGGTGGCCGTGAGCCTGCTGGCCACCGGCTGCACGATGTGCCCCGACCCGTTCGACTACGCCGGGCCGGTGCCCAACGGTGCCGTCTCTCAGAATGACTTTGCAGCCCGGAGCAACGGCATCCTTCCGGTCCGGGCCACACCGCTCCCCTGGCCCCCGATCGTGCAAGCGGCACCGCGAATGCCGACTCCAGCCGACGACCCCCTCGAGGATGGGCCGGCGATGCTGGCCGCGGCCCCGAAGGCACTGCTCGACGCCGAGTCGACAATCGTCGAGGTATCACTCACGGAATCAGTTTCAGAAGTCGTCGATCCGGGCGAATGCACAGAGGAAACGTCGGCGGACGGGGCTCGCGAGGCCGTCGGAGGCTCGACGTCCCTCGGGGATCGGTCACCGGCCCGTGTTCAGTGGCAGTCTTATCTGCGACGACGGCTGCCCGGTCCTCAGGAGGAGATCGCCGAAGGTTCCCCGACGGCAGCGATCCGCGAGTCGAGGTTGCCAAAGGACATTCCGACCATACTCCTCCGCTGAGCCTTCGAGGCAATCGGGCAGAAGCTGCCTGGGTGACTAAGGCTTCGCAAGCAGGCCGGGTTCAGGGTGCCAGCCATCGGGGACGATCGCATCCTTGGGGACGATCGCCACGCCGTCACGGACGGTGAAGGTCGTGCTGTCGCCGATCTCGTCCCATCCGTGGTCGTTGACGATCCTGGTCCGCTTGCCGATGCGGACGTTCTTGTCGACGATCGCCCCTTCGATGATCGTCCCCTCCCCGATGCCCATCGGCGGCAGCCCCCGGGCGGTGTTGGCGGCGATGTCCTCGGTGGTCTCGTAGTAGTCGCTTCCGAGGACAACCGAGTTGCGGATGACCACGTTCTTGCCGATCCGGCAGCGGAGGCCAATGACGCTGTTCTCGATCACCGCCCCCTGCTCGACGATGCAGCCGTCGGAAACGAGGCTCGCGCGGATGCTCGCCCCGTCGATCCGTGACGGCGGGAGGAACCGCCCACGCGAATAGATGGGGGCCTCGGCGCTGGCCAGTTCGAACGGTGGCGAGCTGCCGGCGAGGTCGAGGTTGCACTGGAAGTAGGAACGGATCGTCCCGATGTCCTCCCAGTAGCCGTCGAACGGGTGGAGAAACACCCGCTTCGTCCGGATCGCCGCCGGGAAGACCTCGCGGCCGAAGTCCTGGTAGTCGGTCTTGCGGAGCAGTTCGAGAAGGCAGTCGCGGTCGAAGAGGTAGATTCCCATGCTCGCCATCAACGAGCGACCGCTCGACGGGATCCCCTGACGGTCGATCCACCCCGGATCGGTGCGGACCATGTCGAGTTCTGCCTTCGTCTGCGGCTTCTCGAGGAATCCCTCGACGCGCCCTTCGTCGTCGAGTCGCATGATCCCAAGGCCGGAGGCGGCCTCCTCGTGGACTGGGATCCCGGCGATCGTGACGTCGGCCTTCCTCGCCATGTGGGTGGCAAGCATGTCGGCATAGTTCATCCGGTAGAGCTGATCGCCCGAGAGGATGAGGACGTGGCGGATGTCGGGTTGCTGGAGATAGCGGATGTTCTGCCGGACGGCGTCAGCCGTGCCCTGATACCAGCCGGAATTGTCGAGCGTCTGCTGGGCGGCGAGGATCTCGACAAAGCCGCCACTGAACGGATCGAAGGTGTACGTCCGGCGGATGTGGCGGTGGAGGCTGACGGAGTTGAACTGCGTCAGAACATAGATCCGTTGGACCCCACTGTTGATGCAGTTGGAGAGGGGAACGTCGATGATTCGGTATTTCCCCGCCAGCGGCACGGCAGGCTTGGAGCGGTCGCGGGTGAGGGGATAGAGCCGCGTGCCGCGGCCACCGCCGAGGACCAATGCCAGAACCCGCTGCACGCTCATGCTGAAAAACACCCTTCCCGGAGGTCGGTCGGACACCCGCCCGCCGACCATGCTACGGAAACCGGGTCACCCCCGCCAATTCGGTTTTTGGTCGGGGGCAGCGGAGGTATTTTCAAGCCTCGAACTCTGCAACTCGATCCTGCCGTTGGGCCTTTGGGGTCAGCGGACGACGAAGTTCACCATCCGCCCCGGGACCGTGATCACCTTCACGATCTGCTTTCCGGCGAGGAGTTCGGCGATTCGCAGATCGGCCGCCGCGGCAGCCTCGAGCGCCGGAATGTCGGCGTCGGCCGGGACGGTCACCCTGGCCCGCAGCTTTCCCCCGATCTGCACCGGGATCTCGACCGTGTCGTCCTTGAGCCACCGCTCTTCCACCGCTGGCCAAGAAGCGAGGGAGACCGGCGCCGGCTTTCCCAGCACCTCCCATAACTCCTCCGCCAGATGCGGGGCGAAAGGGGCTAGCGCCACCACGAACGGCTCGAGTACCCCCCGCGGCTTCCGTTCGAGCGGCGTGAAATAGTTGACAAACTCCATCATCCGCGCGATCGCCGTGTTGAAGGAGAGCGCGAGGACGTCTCTGGTCACCTTCTCGAGCATCCGGTGGAGCTCGCGGAGCTGGTCGTCGGTCGGGGCATCGTCAACCACCTGTGGTGAGAGGACAACCTCGTCGGCCCGGTCGTCGACCACGAGCCGCCAGCAGCGGTCGAGAAACCCACGGACGCCGCTGACACCGGTCGTGGCCCAGGGCTTGGTCGCTTCGAGCGGGCCCATGAACATCTCGTAGAGGCGGAGCGAGTCGGCACCGAACTCCTTCACGACCGTGTCCGGATTGACGACGTTGCCGCGGGCCTTCGACATCTTGTAGGCCCGGCTCTCGACGCGGATCTTCGGCCAATCGCGGAGGACGAAGTGCTCCCCCTGCTTCTCCACCTGATCGGCGGGGAGCTTGGCCGCGACGTCCTCGGGCGTCCGCTTTTCCGCTGACACCCACCCCCCCTTGGTGCTCCGGTAGCCGGTGAACTCCATCTCGCCGAGGATCATCCCCTGGTTGACGAGCTTGCCAAACGGCTCGGGGAGGGAAACATGACCACGGTCATAGAGGACCTTGTGCCAGAAGCGCGCGTAGAGGAGGTGGAGCACGGCGTGCTCAGCCCCGCCGATGTAGAGATCGACCGGCATCCAGGCCTTCTCGATCGCCGGATCGATGAAGCGGTCGCTGTTGCCCGGGTCGAGGAACCGCAGGTAATACCAACACGAGCCGGCCCACTGCGGCATGGTGTTGGTTTCGCGGCGGTAACGCTTGCCGTCACGCTCGACAAACAGCCACTCGGCCGGGGATCGCGACAGGGGAGGATCGGGGGTGTCTCCGGGCTTGAAATCGGTGAGGTGGGGGAGGTTGACCGGCAGCTCTGATTCGTCGACGGCGCGGATCGCACCGGTCGGCTTCTTGTCGGGGCCGAGCTCGTGGAGGATCGGGAACGGCTCCCCCCAGAACCGCTGCCGGCTGAAGAGCCAGTCGCGGAGCTTGTAGTTGACCGCCGGCCGTCCGAGCCCGGCACCGGCGAGATCAGCGGCCACGTTCGCGATGAACGCCCGCGTCTCCATCCCCGTGTAGGGGCCGGAATTGACCGCCTTGCCGTCGCCGGTAAACAGCGTCCCGTCGTGGCCGTGGCCCGAGAGCGGCTCGACGACCGTGACGACCTCCAGGCCGAACGTCTTGGCAAACTCCCAGTCGCGGTCGTCGTGGGCCGGCACGGCCATGATCGCGCCGGTGCCGTAGGTGGCGAGGACGTAGTCGGCCACCCACACCGGCACCGGCTTGCCCGTGAGCGGATGGATGCAGTGCGAGCCGGTGAAGACGCCGGTCTTCTCCTTGGCCAGATCGGTGCGGTCGAGATCGCTCTTCCGCGCGGCGGCGTCGCGGTAGACGCGGATCGCCTCCTGCTGATGGGGCGTCGTCAGCGTGTCGACGAGCGGATGCTCCGGAGCGACGACGAGGTAGGTGACGCCGAACAGGGTGTCGGGGCGGGTCGTGTAGACGCGGAGGGCATCCGCCGCCGGCTGCGCTGGGAATCCCGCAGCGCGGCGGGCCGACTGCCACGAGGCGAACGTTGCTTGACCAGAGCCAGTGGGAGCAATGGCGAAGTCGACTTCGGCGCCGGTGCTCCTCCCGATCCAGTCGCACTGGAGCTTCTTGATGCTCGCCGGCCAGTCGAGGGGCTCGAGTTCGCTTTCCAGACGGTCGGCGTAGGCGGTGATCCGCAGCATCCATTGACGCAGCGGGATGCGGACGACCGGATGGCCACCGCGCTCGCTCACGCCTCCGATCACCTCTTCGTTTGCGAGCACCGTGCCGAGAGCCGGGCACCAATTGACGGGGGCCTCCGACTGGTAGGCGAGCCGATGGGTGTCGCGGTAGGCGTTGATGGCGGCATCGCCGCACGCCGACACCTCCGCCGGGATCGGCAGTTCGGCGATCGGGCGCCCCTTCTGCTGCGTCGGGTCGAACCAGGTATCGAAGAGGACGAGGAAGATCCACTGGGTCCAGCGGACGTACTCCGGATCGGTGGTCGAGAGGACCCGATCCCAGTCATAGCTGAAGCCGAGCATCTTCAGTTGACGGGTGAAGTTGGCGATGTTGCGCTCCGTGCTCTCCCGCGGCGGGGTGCCGGTGCGGATCGCGTATTCCTCGGCCGGGAGGCCGAAGGCGTCGAAGCCCATTGGGTGCATCACGCTCGTGCCACGCATCCGCTCAAAGCGCGCGACGATGTCGGTGGCTGTGTAGCCCTCGGGGTGCCCGACGTGGAGACCCTCGCCGCTGGGGTACGGAAACATGTCGAGGACGTACGTCTTGCGGGCCCCGGGGAGGCGGGGGGTCGCGAAAGTGTTGTGCGACTCCCACCAAGACTGCCACTTGGGCTCGATCCGGGCGGGCTGATAGCGGGGCATGATGGATTCCGAGGGGGCGGGAAGGCAGGCGGCTTTCCTGCGAAAACTCCGCAGATTCTAATGGGTCGTGGCCTTCGGAACAGTCTGGCCCGAAAGCCCAGCCCCGGATCGATGCATGCAACCCCTGACAGCAGCCCCCACGCCGCCCCCCGCGGGCGCCGCCCCTATGCTCCTCGGCACGGGGCCCGATCCCGCTGGCGTCGCCACGCTCCCCCGGGCCCTCGTCCGGGCATGCCGGATGGCCGGGGGGCGGATGAAAGTCGCCGACTCCCTCGGCACGCGGCTCTCCGGCCGCTCGCTCCTCATCCGCATCCTCTGCGCCAAGCGGGTCCTCGAGCGGGTCCTCGCCCCCGATGAGCAGCGCGTCGGGGTCATGCTCCCACCGACGGCGGCGACGGCGATCGTCAACGCGGCGCTGGTGCTCATGGGACGCGTGGCGGTGAACCTCAATTACACCACGAGCCAGCAGACACTCGATCTCTCGATCGAGAGAGCGGGGCTGCGGCGTGTTCTCTCGAGCCCTGCCTTCCTCGCACGCGTCAAGCTCTCCCTCGGCCAGCGACTCCTCGATGCCACGGAGTTGAAGACGCGGCTGACCGGCTTCGACACGCTCGTGTCCGCGGCGCAGGCCACCTGCCTGCCGCTGGCCGTGCTCGAGCGGACACTCGGGCTCGACCGCCTCCGGGCCGACGACGTCCTCACCGTGATCTTCACCTCCGGATCGACCGGCGACCCGAAGGGGGTGGTGCTCTCCGAGGAGAACGTCGCGTCGAACGTCCGCGCGATCGGTCAGATCCTCCATGTGTCGTCGGCGGATGTCGCGCTCGGGGTCCTGCCGTTCTTTCATTCCTACGGGTACACCGCGACCTTCTGGACGCCGCTGGTCCTCGATGCCGGTGTCGTCTTCCACACCAACCCCCTCGATGCCCAGGCCATCGGCGCCCTCGCCCGCGAGCATCATGCGACGATCCTCATGGCGACGCCGACCTTCCTCCGCACCTACCTCCGCCGCACCCCCGCCGAGGACTTCTCGACGCTCGAGGCGGTGTTCGGATCGGCGGAGAAGCTGCCGCGCGAGGTGAGCGACGCCTTCGAGGCGAAGTTCGGCATCCGGCCGAGCGAGGCCTACGGGGCGACCGAGATGTCGCCGCTGATTGCGGCCAACATCCCTCCTGCCAGGCACCTTCCCGGATCCCCTGCCGATGCCCGCGAGGGGACGGTCGGTCGGCCGATCCCGGGCTGCCGCGCCCGGATCACGGCGCGCGATTCGATCGAGCCGTTGCCGGTCGGGAAGGAAGGGATGCTGTGGATCACCGGCCCGAACGTGATGCAGGGCTACCTCGACCGCCCCGACCTCACCGCCCAGGTAATCCACGATGGCTGGTATTGCACCGGTGACATCGCGAAACTCGACAGCGACGGCTTCATCACCATCACCGGGCGTGAGAGCCGGTTTTCCAAGATCGGCGGGGAGATGGTGCCCCATCTCCCGATCGAGGAGGCGGTGAATGCCGAACTCGGCTCGGGAGACGGCGAACTGATGGCTGTCGTGGCCGGGGTTCCCGACGCCAGGAAAGGGGAGCGGATCGTCGTGCTTCATCTCAAGACCGGACGCGATCCGCACGAGATCTGCCGGGGGCTCGCCTCCCGCGGCCTCCCCAACCTCTGGATCCCGACGCCCGACAGTTTCACCGAGGTGGAGGCGATCCCGGTACTCGGATCGGGCAAGCTCGATCTCCACTGGCTCGCCGCTGAGGCCCACAAGCGTTTCGGGGCCATTGGAGAGCCGTCATGAACGAACCGTCTCCCGCCACCTGGATCAGACCGCTCCTCGGTCGGGCCGATGACATGCGGGCCGAGGTTTGGCTGCGCTGCACGCCCCCTGCCGGCGGGACCGCAGCGATCGGCCCGGCGCTCGTCGTCTCCGGGACCCTCGTCGGGCCCGAGTGCTCCACCGCCGCCACGCTCCCCACGACGGTCAGCCTCGTCGATCAGGGAACGGTCGAGGGGCAGCCGCCGCTTGCCAGGGGTGTCTGTACCGAGCCGGGCTTCTGGACACCGGAGTTGCCAAATCTCTACCGGGCCGAGGTGACGCTGCGGCGCGGCGACGACGTGGTGGCTTCCGGTCGACGGATGATCGGGTTGCGGCGGCTGGGCGTGAAGGGGCGGTCGCTGTCACTCGATGGACGGCGGTACGTTCCACGCGGGGTGCCTTGTCAGGCCGATCCCGCGGGGCTCGACGAACTGCGGCAGCTCTCGGCCGTGGCCGTGGTTGGATTCCCCGCTGCGACCGATCCGGCTGCCCATTCCCTCGCGGCAACCCTCGACGCGATGCTCACCACGGCCGACCGGATCGGGGTGGCCGTCGTCATCCGGCTCGGGTCGTCCACTGGCGCCGCGGTCGACCTGAGCATGCTCCAGGAACGTCTCGAAGCCTGGGCAGCGCATCCCTCGGTGTTCCTGGTCACGCTTCCCTCCGCTTCTGCCGGCGTCGTCGCGGTCACCGGCGGCAGGCGTCGGGGCACGATGCTCTTCGGTCTGGAGGTCGACGGCCTCGAGCCGCCGCCGCCACTCCCTGACCGTGGAGTCGACCTGCTCGTCGTGAGGCTGCCGGAGCACGGCCTGCCGCACGGGGCCTGGCAGCAGCCGCCCCCGCTGCCGCTCGTGGCAGCGATCAAGGAGATCGATCCGCCGTCAGCCGCCGTGGCGCGGGGGACGTGTGACCGGCTCCAGGCCGGTCTGGCAGCCTGGGCCATCCCCGAACTCCGCGACCAACCTTGGGATTGGGCCGGGTATCTCGCCACCTGAATGACCGTCGAAACGCGCCTCTCCCGGAGATCACTCCATGCCCTTCGACGCCGATCGCTATTCCCGTCAGGTCCGTTTTGCGCCGATCGGCGAGGCCGGACAGGAGCGGCTGGCCGCGGCGCACGTGGCGCTCGTCGGCTGCGGGGCGCTCGGCGGGGTCGTGGCCATGGCGCTGGTCCGCGCCGGGATCGGTCGGATCCGGATCATCGACCGCGACGTGCCCGAGCTTTCCAATCTCCCCCGTCAGGTGCTCTTCGACGAAGCCGACGTCGCAGCCGGGCTCCCCAAGGCGGTGGCAGCGGCCAGTCACCTCCAGCGGATCAACGCCGCCTGCCGGATCGAGCCGATCGTTGCCGACCTCATCCCTTCGAGCGTCCCCCGGCTCCTCGGCGGCGTCGACGTGATCGTCGATGGCACCGACAACTTCGAGGCCCGCTTCCTCATCAATGAGTTCGCCTGCCGGGAGGGGATTCCGTGGGTCCACGGCGGGGCGATCGGCGCCGAGGGGAGGGTGCTCTCGGTGCTGCCGGGGAGGTCAGCCTGCCTGCGCTGCCTCGTCCCCGATCCTCCCGCCCCGGGCGCGCTCCCCACCTGTGACACCGCCGGCGTCATCGGGCCGGTGGCCCTCGTCGTCGGCGCGGTCGAGGCGGCGGAAGTGATGAAAATCGTCGTCGGCACCGAGGCGGCCGTCGGCAACCGCCTCCTCGTCTGCGACCTGTGGGACAGCCTCTGGCGCTCGGTCGATCTTTCGCCGCTGGCCGCGGCCGGCTGCCCGACCTGCCGGGGAAACGACTTCCCTTGGCTCGAGGGGAGGACCGGCACACAGGCCACGGTGCTCTGCGGGCGAGATGCCGTTCAGGTCGCCTCCGGACCAGGGCTGGCCGGCATCGATCTGGCGGCATTTGCCGAGCGAATGGCCGCCGTGGGACGCGTCGTCGCCAATCGGTGGATCGTCCGCGTCACGGTCGGCGAGGGGATCGAGCTGGCGGTGTTCGCCGACGGTCGGACGATCGTCTCTGGCACGCGCGACGAAGCGCGGGCCCGCGGGCTCGTGGCCCGTTATGTCGGTGCCTGACTGGGCTTGCGCCCGGCGGTGCCGGCCATTCAGCCTGCCGTGGCGGCTTCCATGATCCGCGCTTCGGTCGCCTCGGCGCGGGGCAACTCGGCCGTCAGACGCCCCTCGGCGAGGACGAGGATCCGGTCGGCGAGCGTGAGGAGCTCCGGGAGCTCGCTCGAGGTGAGGATCACTCCGAGGCCTTTCCGGCAGAGGCCATCGATGAGCGTGTAGAGCTCCGCCTTGGCCCCGACGTCGATGCCGCGGGTCGGGTCGTCGAGGAGGAGCACCTCGGGATTTGTCAGCAGCCATCGGCCGATGATGCACTTTTGCTGGTTGCCGCCGGAGAGCCCGGTGATCGCGGCGTGGAGGCCGGGTGTCTTCACTCCCGTGTCGCGCACCGGCCCCGCGGCAAGGTGCTCCTCGGCGGTGCGGCTGAGGAGCCCGTTGCGGAGGGCTTCCCGGAGCGCGCAGAGACTGACGTTTCCGGCGACGTCGAGATCGGGGAACAGCCCGAGCCGCTTCCGATCCTCGGTGACCATCGCCACCCGCGCCTCGCAGGCTTCGCGCGGATGGCGAAATCGCACAGGCTCGCCACGGAGCTCGATCGTGCCGGTCCAGGTGTCGTCGCCGGCGCCGAAGAGGACCTCGAGGAGCTCCGTTCTCCCTGCCCCCATCAGGCCGGCGATGCCGACGATCTCGCCGGCGTGGAGATCGAACGAGATGTCTTTGAGGCGGTAGCCGCGCGGATGCTCAGGCCAGGGGAGGGAGAGTCCGCGGACCTCGAGGAGCTTGTCTCCCCGAGGCCTGCTGCCATGGAAGTCGTGGCCGGCGATGTCGCGCCCAACCATCCAGCCGGTGATCTCGCGGGGGCTCGTGGTCGTCGTGTCGACCGTCTTCACGTGCCGGCCGTCACGGAGGACCGTGATCCGATCGGCGAGGCGGAAGACCTCGTCCATCTTGTGGGAAATGTAGAGAATCGTCGTCCCTTGAGCGACAAGCCGCTGGATCGTCCGCTCGAGCCGGGCCGACTCGACCTCCGTCAGGGCGCTGGTCGGCTCGTCCATGACGACAATCGAGGCATCGAGGGAGAGGGCCTTGGCAATCTCGACCAGCTGTTGATCGCCGACGCGGAGGTTGCCGGTGCGATCGCCGGGATCGACGGCGCAGTCGAGCTGGGAAAACAGCGACGAGCACTCCTCGGCCATCGAGCGGTCGTCGAGGAGGCCGAGCGCACCACGCCGCTCGCGACCGAGGAAGACGTTCGCCGCCACCGGGAGATCCTCGACGAGGGCCAACTCCTGATGGATGATCGCAATCCCGGCCCGCTCGGCATCGCGGGTGCCGGTGAAGCGGGTGTCGCGGCCGTCGACCTCGAGCACGCCGGCGTCGGGTTGGTAGACGCCGGAGAGGATCTTCATGAGCGTGCTCTTCCCGGCGCCGTTCTCCCCGCAGATCGCATGGACCTCGCCGCGATGGACCTCGAGGGTCACGTCGTCGAGGGCCACCACCCCCGGAAACCGCTTCGTGATGCCGAGCATCCGCACGGCGAAGGGGGAGATTGTCATGGCGGAGGGGATGCAGTCGTGGGTGCGCTGGCTCACGTCGTGGAGCGACGTGATTCCCAGACTCGGAGGAGACCGAGGAGGAACAGGGCTCCGACGCCGGTGGCGATGCCGCCGTTGCGGCCGGCCGTCATCGCGGCAAGAGCGCCGGTTAGGAGCGCCAGCGTCGGTATCGCGCACAGGCCGATGGCTCCGGGCAGGAGCCGCGTGCCCCCCTTCGCCAGGGCGCCGAGCTGGGAGAATGTCACGGCGATCACCACGACCACGCCGACGATGAGCCCCTCGTAGACGTCGGCCCCTGTCTTGATGATCTTCGACACCGCGTCGATGACGACCCGGAGGAAAATCGCCCCGAGGACCGTTCCCGGGACGGTGCCCACGCCCCCCGAGAGCGAACAGCCCCCGACGACAGCCGCAGCGATCGCGTTGAGCTCGTGCCCACGCCCCTGGTTCACCGGGGCCGCGACCGACTCGTTAGCGACATAGAACAGCCCGGCCAGGGCCGCCGTCATCGCGCCGAAGCAGTAGGCGAACCACTTCACGTTCTCGGTGCGGATGCCCGCCAGGCGGGCGGCCTGCTCATTGCCGCCGAGAGCGTGGATGTGACGGCCGAGGACGGTGCGTGTGAGGAGCAGCCAGGTGAAGACCGCGAGGAGGGCGAACACCGCCACCGGGATCCAGACGTTGTCACGGATTGCCTTGAAAATCGGATCGGAGACGTTGATCTGGGCGCTTTTGGTGCCCACGACACCGAGCGTGCAGCTCTCGCACAGCGCCCGGGCGAAGCTCCGCAGTCCCACGAGTGTGGCGAGGGTGGCGATGAACGGCGGCAGGCGCACCGCCGTGATCAGCCAGGTGTGGAGCGTGCCCACGAGAAAGCCAGTCAAAAGCGCTGCGAGGACCCCCACCCCCACCACCGCCGGCCCCACCGGCTTGAACGCCATGATCTCCTTGGGCGCAAGTGCCAGCATCGTCGTCGCCGCGATGGTTCCGGAGAGCGCGATCATTGAGCCCGACGAGAGATCGATCCCGCCGGCGATGATCACCACCGTCGCGCCGAGGGCGAAGATCCCGAGCAGCGCCGTGTTGCGGAGAATGTCGGTGAGGCTCTGCCAGGGGAGTCGAAAGTAGCTGTGGTTGGAATCAACGACCCCGGTGAGGAGCACCGCCACGACAATCGCCGCCACGAGCGCCCACTCGGCAGGACGCAGTCCCCACCAGGCCGTCCGGCGGAGCCGGGGCGCGGCGCTCCCCTGGGGGGCAGGCGAACCCTCGGACGAGCGGCGGGAGTGGGCGTCGTTCGGCGGCGTCATGCAAGCGGAAGAAGACAGACCAGCAGCCCACTCGAGTGGCCGGAATGGATGGCAGGTCGATGCGGGGGAGCGGTCCCGGCCAGACAGGGGCTGGGAAGAAGTCCGCGAACTTTTTTTCAGGAACTCGACAGACCGTAGCGGCTGAGCCACTCCCGGAACTCGGTCAGCGTCTTGAACTCGTGAGGGATGTCGGCCGGCAGCGAGTCCGGCTTGATCGGCGAGCCCTCGTCTGGAACGATCAGCCGCAGGCCGGTGGTGTAGATGTCGCCATTTTCGGTGCCGAGATTCGGGAACATGTCCTTGATGACGGTCTGGTCGTCGCCGAGCATGGCGACGAGGAGACGGATGGTCTGCGAACCCATCTCGAACGGATTCTGGACGACCATCGCGTCGATGAGGCCGTTCCCCATGTGCTCCAGTGCGATCGCCTGGGCATCGAACGTGACCACCGTCGTCGTGTCGCGGACATTTCGCTCCTTGACGACCTCGGCGATCGCAGGGGCGTCGTAGGCCCAGATTCCCACGAGTGCCACGAGGTCGCGGTGGTTGACAAGCGCCGTGCGGACGTTGTCGCGGGCCTTCGCCCCCTCCATCCCGTCGGGCATCCGGTCGAGTTCGCTGTAGGCGCTGCCGACCGCTTCCTGGAAGCCGTCCATCCGGGCCCGGGCGTTGTCGACGTCGGTGAACCCGGCGAACTGGACGTAGCCCCCGGAGGTGACGTTGCGGGCGGCAAGGATCTTCCCGGCGGCGGCCCCGAGAAGGCGGCCACCGACGATGTTGTCGGTGCCGATGTAGTAGGGGCGGGCGTCACGGAAGCGGGCGCGGTCAACGTCGCTGTCGACGGTGATCACCTTGACCCCTTTGGCCGCGAGTTTCTTCATCTCCTCGATGATCGCGGCGTTGTCGGCCTGGATGACGGAGATCGCCACGCCGGCGATATCAGACTGGCTGGCGAACTGGCGGAGCTTCTCGATCTGCCCCTGAGCGGTGCCGTTGTTCTTCTCCATGACGGCGACAAGGCCCTTCGACTCGATGCCGAAGAGCTTCGCCCCTTCCTGGAGGCCGGCGTTGCAAGCATCCCAGAACGGATCGTCACCGTTGGTGAGGAAGATCAGCCGCTTCGTCGGGCCAGCGGCGGCGGCCTTTCCGGTCGCGTCCGGGCTGCCCTTCTTCGCCTCGGGCGAACACCCGACCGCCAAGCCGAGGAGGCACGCCACCGAAAGGGTCATCTGCCGTCGCGTGAACATGGTTTCCACCCTGAAGAGACGAAGCGTGACAAACGAAGCGCGTGAATTGAAGTTCGAGATCGACTTCGGGGGGCCGGTCGTCGAGGCCCCAGATCCGGGTCCACCCCACCCCACCGCCGCCGATCCCCCACGGGAATCCCCAACCGGCTCAGTAACGTAACCCATTTTTCCGCACATGCACGAGGGGGGCGCCGGCCGAGCCGGAATCCCCGCCCACCACCTCCGCCACGACGACCACATGGTCCCCGGCAGCCGCCCGACTCGTCCCCCGGCACTCGATCCAACCCGCAGCCGCGGCGAGGGCCGCGGTGCCCCCGGGAGTGCGGAGGGTGTCGAGGCCGGCGAAGGGATCCTCCCCGGGATTTGACGGCCTTCCAAACCGCGACAAGAGGCCGCGCTGGGAATCGCCGAGGACGTTGACGACGAACGGAAGTCCGCGGTCGATCGCAGCGAGGAGATCACGGGTCGGTGCCACCGCCACGGAGACCATGGGGGGGGCGAACCCGGCCTGCATGACCCAGCTGGCGAGCATCGTTCGATCGGCCCCGTCGTCCCGCCAGCTGATCACGAACAGCCCGCTCGGGATCCGCCCGAGCGCCGTGGCGACCCCCTCGCTGACCCCGGGCGCCCCGGAGGACTGGGTGGGCAGCGGGGATTCGGAGCGCGGTCCGGCGGGGTCGGGCGATGTGGCC
>CANGGC010000009.1 GCA_947453125.1 Planctomycetaceae bacterium
GTAGCTGACGCCGGGGGTGAACTGCCAGCCGGCGAGATCGGGGAAGTCGGCGGCGAGCCCCTCCTGACAGGCGGCGAGGAGCACCGTCGCTTCTTCGGTCGAGACATGCCCGGCGGTGAAATCCTCCATCACGCCGTCGGCGATCGTGACGAGGTTGCAGCGCACGGCCCAGTCATCGGAGGCAAGTTCGATCCCCTTGGCAGCCGCCTCAAGCGGCGCCCTTCCCGTGAAGAAGCGGAGCGGGTCGTAGCCGAGGAGGCTCATGCACGCCACCTCGGAGCCGGGGGGGAGGCTCTCGGGAACGTGGTTGGTGAGCCCGACTTGCCCGCGCGCGGCGAGGCTGTCGAGGGCCGGCGTCCGCGCGGCCTGGAACGGCGTCAGTCCTCCGAGCGAGGCTTGGGGGGCGTCTGCGGCGCCGTCGGGAATCACGATCACGTACTTCATCCGCACTGGTTCCCCGCTTGGTGGTTGGCTTTGAAAAGCTTGGCGGTTCATTCGTCGAGTACTCCCAGACAGACGCTCTTCCCCCGGACGGCATCGCAGCGGTCGATGGAAAGGAGGGCCTCGTGGACGGCGCTCGACGGGCATAAATGCGTCATGATCACCAGCGCCACATCCGGCGGGATGCTCGCGGCGGGGGCGTCGCCGGTGGCGATTGGATCATGCTGGATCACCGAGGCGATCGAGATCCCGTGGTCGCCGAGGATTCCGGTGATCCGCGCGAGGACGCCGGGGCGGTCGGTGACGACGATGCGGAGGAAGTGTCGCTCACTGGCATCGACGCCGGCGAGCTTCGCGGCGGGGGTGTCGGCGGAGAGCAGGCCGGTGGTGCGGAAGGTGATCGCCGTCCGCCCGACGACGGTGTCGATGATGTCGGCGACGACGGCTGATGCGGTCGGCATCTGCCCTGCCCCGAGCCCGTGGAAGAACATCCGCCCGACGGCGTCGCCGACGATGCTGACGGCGTTGTAGGCGCCGCGCGTCTCGGCCAGGGGGGTGCCGATTTTCACCAGGGCCGGCGCGACCCGCATCGCCAGCCTGCCGTTGCTGCGCCGGGCCACCGCCACGAGGCGGATCCGGTAGCCGAGCTCGGCGGCATAGCGGATGAGATCGATGTCGACCGTGTCGATGCCCGTCCGCGGGATCTCCTTCCAGGGAACCCAGACGCCGAAGGCGAGGTGGGAGAGGATCGCGAGCTTCTGCGTGGCGTCGGTGCCGTCGACATCCATCGACGGATCGGCTTCGGCGAAGCCCTTTGCCTGCGCGAGTGCCAGGGCCTCGGCGTAGCTCGAGCCATCCTCCTCCATCCGGGTGAGGATGAAGTTGCTCGTGCCGTTGAGGATGCCGCGGATGCTCTCGATCCTGTTGGCGGCGAGGCATTCGCCGATCGCGGCGACGATCGGGATCCCGCCGGCGACCGCCGCCTCGAAGGCGATCGAGCGGCCGAGCCGGCGCGCGAGTTCGAACAGCTCCGGGCCGTGCTCGGCGAGGAGCGCCTTGTTGGCGGTGACGACATCCTTCCCGTTCTCGAGGAGCTCCACCATCATCGAACGGGCCGGCTCGAGGCCGCCGACGAGAAGGGCGGCAATCGTGATCGAGGGATCCTGCGAGATCGTGGCGATGTCGGTCGAGATCGGGATCGCCGGAAGCGTGCAGTCGCGGTCCTTGGCGGGGTCACGAACGACCGCGGCAGCGACCTCGATCGGCCGGCCGGCATGGCGGGTGATGTGGTCGGCGGAGTCAACGAGGAGGCGGACGACGCCGGAGCCGACGGTGCCGAGCCCGACGATGCCGATCCGCACCGGGTCGGTCGAGCCATTGTGAGCCATGGTGGGGATGCTCCGGGAAAGGGAAAGTCTCGCAATGTACCGAGCGTAGCTTGGCGCGACCAACGACGCCCCCCTGCTCCGGCAGGGGAACGGCCTGGCCGCCGGGGAATCTGCCGGTCATGCCGGTCGTGCCGATGGGAGGGAACGGAGCGGGTCGCGTGGCCCGCATCGATGCCGTACAACGTTCCGGTGGCGGGATGACCCCGTCGCCACCGCTCCCACCAGTCCAACAAGCGCTGTCCCGCCCCTCATCGCCCGCAGGACCCCCGGCACGTGAAAGACTCCGCCCGCGACTTCCTTTTTCGTCTTCTCGGCACCCCCAGCCCCTCCGGCTACGAGTGGCCGATCCAGGCTCTCGTCCGCTCCTATCTCGAGGCCGTTGCCGACACCGTCTCGACCGACTCCCACGGCAACGTTATCGGCGTGAAAAATCCCGGGTCTCCGCTGCGGATGCTCCTCGCCGGGCACTGCGACCAGATCGGCCTCATCATCCAGTACATCGACGGCGATGGCTATTGCTCGGTGCAGCCGATCGGCGGCTGGGATCCGATGCAGCTGATCGGCTCGCGCGTGGTCGTGTGGGGAGGGGCGGGCCCGGTGCCCGGCGTCATCGCCCGCAAGCCGATCCACCTCCTCACCGAGGAGGAGCGGAAGGTCGTCCCGAAGATGAAGGACTTGTGGATCGACGTCGGCGCGCGGGACAAGGCCGATCTCGAGGGGGTGATCCGGATCGGCGATTGCGTGACGGTGGAGCTGCGCGTCCAGCCGCTGCGCAACAACCTCGTCGCCTCGCCGGCGATGGACGACAAGGTGGGGCTGTGGGTGGTGCTCGAGGCCTTCCGCCGCGCGGCCGAAGCGGGCCCTCTGGCCTGTTCGCTCCATGTCGCCTCGACGGTTCAAGAGGAAATCGGCCTCCGTGGGGCCCAGACAAGCGCCTTCGGCGTCGATCCCCACGTCGCGATCGCCGTCGATGTCACCCACGCCACCGACTGTCCGACGATCGACAAGAAGTCGGAGGGGGAGATCAGCCTCGGCAAGGGGCCGGTCGTGTTCCGGGGGCCGAACATGAACCCGCACGTCGTCGAGCGGCTCGTCGCCACGGCCACTGCCCAGTCGATTCCGTTCCAGGTCTCGGCGAGCGGCCGGGCGACCCCGACGGACGCCAACGTCCTCCAAACCACCCGCGCGGGGGTGGCGACGGCGCTGGTGAGCATTCCCAATCGCTACATGCACTCGGCCGTGGAGACGGTGTCGCTCGACGACCTCGACCACGCCGCCGAACTCCTCGCCGGCTTCGTCCGCGGCCTCGAGCCGGGGATCGACTGGAGCCCCGGGGCTCCCCGCCCCCGCTGATCCACATCGCCGCTGATCCACATCGCCGCTGATCCATAGCTCCGCTGCCAAAACGGCAGCGGTGGTGGGCCAGGGCCCCTGAAGGGGATCGAGCGGAGAATGGAAAACAGCGGGCCAGAGCCCTTTTCCACCAGTTTTTTTCCCAGACACCGCGTGACGGCACGCGGGTTGCTTTCCCAGGGGGTGTCCGCTGGCGCTGCTGCCAAATCGGGGCGCCCCGGCGGACCCCAGCCGTACAACAGACCGTTTTCAAGTCTTTCCAGAGGAGATGTGACCCGTGGCCAAGCAAATGGTGTTCGACGACGAAGCCCGCCAGCCGCTGCTCGCCGGTGTCTCGAAGCTCGCCCGCGCCGTGAAGAGCACGCTCGGTCCGCGCGGCCGGAATGCCGTCCTCGACAAGGGTTGGGGCTCCCCCAAGGTCACGAAGGACGGCGTCACCGTCGCCGAGGACATCGATCTCGAGGATCCGTTCGAAAATCTCGGCGCCCAGCTCGTCAAGGAAGCTGCCAGCAAGACCAACGACGTCGCTGGTGACGGCACGACGACGGCCACCGTGCTTGCCGAGGCGATCTTTCGCGAGGGGCTGAAGATGATTGCCGCCGGGGCCGATCCGATGGCCCTCTCCCGCGGTATCCACAAGGCGGTCGAGGCGGTCTCGAAGTCGATCCTCGCCATGGCGACGCCGATCAACGAGAAGAACAAGAAGGAGCTGATGCAGATCGCGACGATCGCCGGCAACAACGATCCGACGATCGGCAGCGTCCTCTCTGAGGCGTTTCTCAAAGTTGGCAAGGACGGCGTGATCACCGTCGAGGAGGGGAAGCAGGCGGAGACGAGCGTCGACGTCGTCGAAGGGATGCAGTTCGACCGCGGCTACCTTTCCCCCCACTTCGTCACCGATGCCGATTCGCAGATCTGCGAGTTTGAAAACCCCTACATTCTCCTGTTTGAGGAGAAGATCTCCTCGGCGAAGCATCTCGTCCCGCTCCTCGAGGCGATCAGCAAGGCGGGCAAGCCGCTGGTGATCATCGCTGAGGATGTCGAGGGGGAGGCACTCGCCACGCTCGTCGTCAACAAACTCCGTGGCATTGTCCAGTCGGTGGCCGTGAAGGCCCCCGGCTACGGTGACCGGCGCAAGGCGATCATGGGCGATCTGGCCGTCCTCACCGCTGGCCAGGCGATCTTCAAGGATCTCGGCATCGCCCTCGACGCGGTCAAGCTCACCGATCTCGGCAGGGCGAAGAAGGTGATCATCGAGAGCGAAAACACGACGATCGTCAGTGGGGCCGGTTCGAAGTCGGCGATCGACGGCCGGGCGGCCCAGATCCGTGCCGAGATCGAGGTCACCGATAGCGATTACGATCGCGAGAAACTCCAGGAGCGACTCGCGAAACTCGCCGGCGGTGTCGCCCAGATCAACGTCGGGGCGGCCACCGAGACCGAGATGAAGGAGCGCAAGGCCCTCATCGAGGATGCCAAGAGCGCCACCCAGGCGGCCCTCGCCGAGGGGATCGTTCCCGGCGGCGGCGTGGCCCTGCTCCGCAGCGAGAAGTCGATCGAGAAGCTCGACCTCGAAGGGGATGAGAAGCTCGGCGCAACGATCGTGAAGAACTCCCTCCGCTACCCGCTCGAGGCGATCGCGGCCAACGCCGGCGTCGATGGCCCGGTGGTCGTCAACCGTGTCCGCCACATGAAGGGGAAGAACGACGGCTATGACGCCGACAAGGAGGAGTACTGTGACCTCGTCGCGGCCGGGGTGATCGACCCGGCAAAGGTGGTGCGGACGGCCCTTCAAAACGCCGCCAGCGTCGCCGCGCTCCTGCTCACGACCGAGTCGCTGATCACCGAAATCCCCAAGGCCGAGGAGGAGCATGGTGGCGAGGGCCACGATCACCACGGCATGGGCGGCGGCATGGGTGGTATGGGCGGTATGGGCGGTGGCATGGGTGGCATGGGCGGGATGGGTGGCATGGGCGGCATGATGTGAGCCACAGCCAGCTTCCGTCCCTTTGATGTCCTTCTCCCTCCAAACAGATTTTCCTTTCCCTCTTTTTTTCCGGAGTGATTCACGATGGCTGCGAAGAACCTGAAGATCCGTCCGCTCGATGACCGTGTCGTGGTGACGCCCGTTGAGGCCGAAGAGCGCACCGCCGGCGGCATCGTGCTCCCCGATTCGGCCAAGGAAAAGCCGCAGCGTGGCCATGTCGTCGCGCTCGGCCCCGGCAAGCTCCTCGACAACGGCACCCGTGCCCCCCTCTCGCTCGCCGTCGGCGACGAGGTGATCTACGGCAAGTACTCCGGCAGCGACATCGAAGTCGACGGCCATGACGTGAAGATCCTCCGCGAGAGCGAGATCCTCGCGAAGGTCTCCGGCTGACGTTTTCAAGCCCCGCCCGGCCCGACCGCATCGGCGGCGGGCCGTGGCCGGCCTCCCCCTCCACACAACACCCTTCCCAGACACACCCAGGCTCCCGAGGAGATCGTCCCGTGCCCAAGCAACTGCTGTTCGACGACCAAGCCCGTGCCAAGCTCCTAAAAGGCGTTGAGAAGCTCGCCGGCGCCGTGGCGGTGACGATGGGGCCGACCGGCCGCAACGTGATCATCGACAAGTCGTTCGGTGGCCCGACGGTCACCAAGGACGGCGTCACGGTGAGCAAGGAAGTCGATCTCGAAGATGCCTTCGAGAACATGGGCGCAAAGCTCGTCAACGAAGTGGCCTCGAAGACCTCCGATCTGGCCGGTGACGGCACGACCACGGCCACGGTCCTCGCTCGCGCGATCTTCCGCGAGGGGACGCGGATGGTGGCTGCCGGCTCCAACCCGATGGCCGTCCGCCGCGGCATCGAGAAGGCCGTTGCCGCTGCCACCGTCCGGCTCCACGAGATGGCCAAGAAGGTCGAGCGCCCCGAGGAGATCGCCCAGGTCGGCGCCATCTCCGCCAACAACGACCGCTCGATCGGCGACCTCCTCGCCGAGGCCCTCCAGAAGGTGGGCAAGGACGGCGTGATCACCGTTGAGGAGGGGAAGACGACCGAGACCACCGTCCGCTTCGTCGACGGCATGCAATTCGACAAGGGCTACGTCTCCCCCTACTTCATCAACCGCACCGCGGAGATGGACTGCGAGCTCTCCGACGCCCTGATCCTCATTCACGAGAAGAAGATCTCGAATCTCCGAGAGCTCCTCCCGCTCCTCGAGAAGGTGGCCCAGTCGGGCAAGCCGCTCCTGATCGTCGCCGAGGATGTCGATGGCGACGCCCTTACGGCGCTGGTCGTCAACAAGCTCCGCGGTGTCCTCAACGTCTGTGCCGCGAAGGCCCCCGGCTTCGGCGACCGCCGCAAGGCGATGCTCGGTGACATCGCCGTGCTCACCGGTGGCACGCTGATCAGCGAGGATCTCGGCCTCACCCTCGAGAGCCTCGATCTCTCCCACCTCGGCAAGGCGAAGACGATCACCGTCGACAAGAACGAGACGACGATCGTCCAGGGGGCCGGCAAGACGGCCGACGTCACCGCCCGCGTCCAGCAGATCCGCAACCAGATCGACGCCACCGACAGCGAGTACGACCGCGAGAAACTCCAGGAACGGCTTGCCAAGCTCACTGGCGGCGTGGCGATCGTCTCGGTCGGTGCCGGCACCGAGGCGGAGATGAAGCAGAAGAAGGCCCGCGTCGAGGACGCCCTCCATGCGACCCGCGCTGCGGTCGAGGAAGGGATCGTTCCCGGTGGCGGCGTCGCCCTCCTCCGCTGCCGCGAGGCGGTCGAGAAGGTCCGCTCGCAGGCCAAGGGTGACGAGAAGATCGGCGTCGACATCGTCCTCCACTCGCTCGAGGCCCCGATCCGTCAGATCGCCGAAAACGGCGGCATCGACGGCTCGGTCGTCGCCGACGAGGTTGCCGACAAGCCGCTCCATGTTGGCTACGACGCCAACAAGGGGGAGTATGTCGACATGCTCAAGGCCGGGATCATCGATCCGGTCAAGGTGGTCCGCGTCGCCCTCACCAACGCCGCCAGCATCGCCGGCCTGCTCCTCACCACCGAGGCTCTCGTGACGAACCTCGACAAGGACGAATCGAAGCGGAAGCGCGTCGAGGGAAGCGTCCGGTAGGGATCGAACAGGAAGTCCGGAGGATTCCGGGAGGAGGGCGGTGCCCCGCGGGCCGCCCAGCCCCACCATGGCCCAACAGCGTGACTTTTACGAGATTCTGGGCGTCGAGCGCACTGCGACGACGTCCCAGATCTCGGAGTCGTACCGGAAGCTCGCAATCCGCTTCCATCCGGACAAGAATCCCGGCAACGAGGAGGCTGCGGACCGCTTCAAGGAAGGGGCCCGCGCCTTTGAGGTGCTCTCCGACGAGCAGCTCCGCGCCCGCTATGACCGCTACGGTCACGCCGGCCTCCAGGGGGGCGGAACGCATGAATTCAACGATATCACCGACATCTTCGAGGCCTTCGGCGACATCTTCGGCGGGGGGATGTTCGGCGGCGATCCCCGGCGGCGGACGAACCGGGCGCGTCAGGGAAGCGACGTCTTCTGCACGCTCTCGATGACGCTCCTGGAGGCGGCCCGAGGGGCGACGAAGACGGTCGAATTCACACGCCACGAGGCCTGCGGCACCTGCGACGGCAGTGGCGCCAAGAAGGGGACGAAGCCGGTCGCCTGCGAGTACTGCGGCGGTCGTGGGCAGGTGCTCCAGTCGGCCGGGGTGTTCCGGCTCCAGACCACCTGTCCGGCCTGTCGCGGCGCCGGGAATGTCATCCGGGAGAAATGCCCGGGCTGCGGCGGCGACGGCCTCACCGAGGAGCAGGTCGAACGGAAGGTGACGATCCCCGCCGGCGTCGACCGCGACGTCCGCGTCCGGCTGGCCGGCGAGGGGGAGCCGGGGCAAAACGGCGGCCCCCCCGGCGACTGCTACTGCGTGATCGAGGTCGAGGACCACCCCTTCCTCAACCGTGACGGCCGCGACCTCCACTGCGAGGTGCCGGTGACCTTCAGCCAAGCGGCGCTCGGGGCGACGATCGAGGTGCCGACGCTCGACGGCCCGAAGCCGCTCCAGGTGGCCAAGGGGACGCAGGCCGGCGACGTGATCCGGGTCCGCGGCTTGGGAATGCCGGAGGTGCGGGGCCGGGGCATCGGCGATCTCCATGTCCATGTCCATGTCGAGGTGCCCAAGTCGCTCTCCCCCAGGGCCGAGCAGTTGCTGCGGGAATTGGCGGCCGAGGAGCAGAAGGCCGTCAGCCCGAAGCGATCGAGCTTCTTCAGCCGGCTCAGTGAATACTTCCAACCGAAAGACTCCGTGCCCGAGCGCGAGGAACAGCCATGACCAGCGACGATTCCCACGATCTCCCCCCGGTCGATCAGCATCCGGCGTCGGCTCCTTCTGCCGGGGCCGATCTCCACGAGAAGCTCCGTGACGCCGAGGACCGGCTCCTCCGCACCCAGGCGGAGCTCGAGAACTTCCGCAAGCGTTCGCGCCGCGAGCTCGAGGATGCCCACCGCTACAGGGAGATCGATCTCCTCCGCAGCCTCCTCCCGGTGCTCGACAACGTCGAGCGGGCCCTCGATGCGGCCGGGAAGAAGGCCGACGTGGAGAGCCTCATCGCCGGCTTCCGGATGACGGGGCAGCAGCTCGAGAAGCTCCTCTTGATCCACGGCTGCAAGCCGATCGAGACCGAGGGGCAGCTGTTCGACCCGGCCGTTCACGAGGCGATCCTCCAGCAATCTGTCGACGGGGTCGCTCCGGGGACGGTCGTCGGCGCGGCCACGAAGGGGTACAAGCTCCACGACCGCGTGGTGCGCCCCGCACAGGTCATTGTCTCGAAGGGGGAGTGATCCGATGCCGACCTACGACTACGTTTGCGACGGTTGCTCCCATGCGTTCGAGCTGTTTCAGTCGATGACCGACGCCACGAAAAAGACCTGCCCGAAGTGCAAGAAGAAGAAGCTCCGCCGCCTCATCGGGGCCGGCGGCGCGATCGTCTTCAAGGGGACCGGCTTCTACAAGACCGACTACCGCAGCGAGTCGTACAAGAAGGGGGCCGCTGCCGATGCCCCGGCGAAATCCTCCGAGGGAGGAAAGTCGTCGGGGGAGAAGTCGGGGGGCGGCTCCGGGGGGAAGGACTGACAGCCGCGGGCCCTTGTGAACTGCGGTCCCGCCTTTGCCGTCCCACCGCCCCCAACGATAAATCAGGGCCCGGGCCACCGGGGAGACCAGCCATGCCACGTTGCCCGGTCTGCAGTGCCAACGTCGATCTGAACACCGTCGTCACTCCCCCCTTCTGCAGCGAACGCTGCCGCGTCATCGATCTCGGCCGCTGGCTCGACGAGGCGTATTCCGTTCCTGAGATCCGTCGTGGCGACGACGACGAGGGGGATGCCGAAGGCCCGATCCCGCCGGAGCTTCTCCGCGGCGATGCCGACGAGGAGTGAGGCGTCCGCGAAATTGCTACGCTCTTCCCCGGGCCCGGTAGACGAGCTGCGTGAAGGCGCCGTGGCGGTCGTCGTGGATGCCGAGGAGATGGTCGAGGCCGCGGCGGAGGCGGGCTTCGTCGTAGCCCATGGCGACAAACTCTGGGATCGCCGGCTCGATGTAGTCGGCCGTGTAGTGCGTGTGTCGGGCGAGGGAATCGTCGCCCGAGCCGACGAAGAAGTGGGCGCCGACGAGCCGGTTGGTGACGGCTGAAAATCCGGCCTCGACCAAGAGCGGCCCGAGAAGGCGGCCGGCATGGGCCTCACCGTGGGCCTGAAAGTGGCGGAACATCGCCTCTTCGAGATACTCCCAGTCGGTGTTCTCCGGCCAGACGTGATACGACTCGTATTCGGTCTCGTTGATCGTGATTGTGCCGCCCGGCTTCAGCACGCGGCGGATCTCGCGGAGGATTGGCTCGATTCCCTGCACGTGCTCCACAAACCACATCAGGTAGGCGTGATCGAAATGCCGATCGGGCCAGGGGAGCCGGTTGGCATCGCCGACGCGGAGATCGGCTGAAGGGACGCCGAGGGCCGCCAGGTGCGCCGTGGCCGCTTCGATCTGCTTCGGCTCCCGGTCGATCCCCGCGAGGTTCAGCCCGGGAAAGGCGCTGGCGATCACGCCGAGGACGGCCCCTGCCCCGCAGCCCACATCGAGGAGCCGCTCGCCCGCCCGATACGGCAGATCAGGAAGGATGAGCCGCTCCCGCCAGTATTCGGCCTGCTCGACGAGCCGGGCCTGCTCCTCGGTGGAATAGCCATGGAGATAGCGTGGGGGGGGAGCCGAATCGGCCATCGGGAGCATTCCTGGGAAACTGGAAACTGGAAACTGGAAACTGGAAACTGGAAACTGGAAAAAGGGGGGGCTTCCGGAGGCCACCGATCCCGCTGGGGATCGGCGCCGCCCAAAAAACCTCCCAGACGTATACTCCGGCCGCAATGGGGGCTCCCTCGGGCTCCCGGTCGCGGTCGGATCGGCCTCCACGAACCCCGTCCGCACTCACGTTCCCCCCACTCTCTTCTTCCTCTCTTCTTCCTCCCTTCTTCCTTTTAGGGCACCAGGTCACATGTCGGGAATCCCGGGCACGTCCACCGCTACGGACACGTCAAACATCCCCGCCGCCGGTCGCGATGCGATCCAGGGGGACGGGATCATCCACGAGATCCAGTGGAGCGACGCCCTTCCCTGGTGGCTCCTCTTCCGGGCCGCCGGGGCAGCCTTCTCGTCGGCCGTCATCCTCCTGGCCGCGCTCGGGGCGCTGGCCGTGTGGGGAGGCTGGTCGCTCGCCGACCGGCTCGGGATTCCGGCCGTCGTGGAGGTGGTTGAGCCTGCCGGCCTGACCGGGAAGGAAGCGGGCAGCGAAGCGCAGGCCGGGGCCCTGCCCCGGGCGAAGTCAGGGGGCGTTCTCCCGCTGATAAATCTATCGCCGATCGTCGCGTTCACCCGTCCCCTGCCGCAGCCCGCGGCCGATCTCCTCCGCCTTGTGGCGGTTCCCTTCAACCCGGCGGCCGGACTGAGCCAGATGCTCGGGGCGCTGGCCCGGATCGGCTGGTTTGTCGCGGTCTGGTCGATCTTCGGCACCGCCATCGCCCGCCACGTCGCCCTCAGGCTTGCCGGAGAGGAGGTGCCCGGATTCACCGCCTCGCTCTTGTACGGCAGTCAGAAATGGCTCTCGGCCTTCAATTCGGTGGCATTCGTGCTGCTCGGGATCGTCGCCCTGAGCCTCCCCGGTGCGCTCCTCGGGCTGCTGATGCGCACCGACATCGGCTTGGCGATCGCCGGCGTCGTCTGGCCGCTGGTCCTCCTCGGTGCGATCGTGCTGGCGATCCTCGCCGTCGGGGTCGTAGCCGGGTGGCCCCTCATGGTGGGGGGTGTTGGGGTGGAGCGAGGCGACAGCTTCCAGGCGATCTCGACCGCCTTTTCATACCTCTATCAGCGTCCACTCCACTACATTTTCTATCTTCTCGTCGCCCTCGCGGTGGCTCTGCCGACGCTGGCGGCCGCCGAGCTGTTTGCCACTGCCACCACCAATCTCGCCCTCTGGGCGACGAGCCTCGGCATGGGGCATGCCCGGACGGCAGAGGTCCTCGCGGGCCTGGAAACGGCTGGGCACGGGGGGGGCGGGCCGTTGGGGATCGCGGCCCTCGGATTCTGGTCGCGGGTGGTCGGGGCGATCGTCGGATCGTTCGGATGGGGCTATTTCTGGGCCATGGCCACCGCCGCGTACCTCCTCCTCCGGAGGGATGTCGACGGCACCGAGCTCGACGAAGTCGTCGTCGAGCAGCTTCCGGGCGAGTCTGGGTGAATCGACCAGCCTTGAAGTATGATGGAGTCGGCGGGGGGAGAGGCGGTGTGTCGTACTGCGCCCCCCCTCCCCCGTTTTGGGAGTCATCATGATCATGTCGAGCCGTCCGTTCCGCACGCTCCGTCGCCTCGTTTGGGCCTGTCTGCCCGGGCTCCTCGTCCTCCTCCAAGGCGGTGGGGCCACGGCCGCGGAGGCTCCCGTCGACGGGCCTGTCAGCTACCACAAGCAGATCCGCCCCCTCTTCCAGGCCACGTGCCAGGGCTGCCACCAGCCGGCCAAGGCCCACGGGGCCTTCGTCATGACCGACGTGGCCCGGATGTTCGCCCCAGGCGATTCCGGGATGATGGGGATTGTCCCCTCCAAGCCGGAGGAGAGCCGGCTGCTCGAGGTGATCACGGCCGGGCCCGACGGCGTCGCCGAGATGCCGAAGCAGGGGAAGCCGCTGTCGGCGGCTGAAGTGGCGCTTGTGCGCCGTTGGATCAGTGAAGGGGCCCAGGACGACACGCCCCCGTCCGCCGCCCAACGCGTCGATGCCGAGCATCCCCCCGTCTACTCCCGCCAGCCGGTCATCACCTCGCTCGATGTTTCACCCGACGGCCGGCTCCTCGCCGTGTCGGGCTTCCATGAGGTGCTCCTGTTCGACGTGGCCGGGGCCGAGGTGCCCGCTGCCCCGCTCCGCCGCCTCGTTGGCCTCTCCGAGCGCATCCAGCGCGTCCGCTTCTCCCCCGACGGCAGCCACCTGGCGGTCACCGGCGGCAATTCCGGCCGGATGGGAGAAGTGCAGGTCTGGAACGTGGCTGACGGGAGTCTCGTCCGCTCCCATTCGGTCACCTTCGACACCGTCTTCGGTGGCTCCTGGTCGCCCGATGGCAAGCTGATCGCCTTCGCCTGCACCGACAACACCGTCCGCGCCATCGACGTCGCCAGCGGCGAACAGGTGCTCTATCAGGGTGCCCACGAAGACTGGGCCCTCGACACCGTCTTCGCGCCGAAGGGGGATCATGTCATCTCCGTCGGCCGCGACATGTCGACGAAGCTCACAGAACTCGCGACGCAGCGGTTCATCGACAACATCACCTCGATCACCCCCGGCGCCCTCCGCGGCGGGCTCTCCGCCCTCGACCGCCATCCGACGCTCGATCAGATCGTCGTTGCCGGCGCCGACGGCACGCCGCGCGTCTACCGCATCCACCGCCACTCCACGCGCGTCATCGGTGACGATGCCAATCTCATCTTCCCCCTCTTTCCCCTCCCAGGGCGCGTGTTCGGCGTCCGCTTCTCCGCCGACGGCAAACGGGTGGCCGCCGTCTCGAGCCTCGACGGCCATGGCGAACTGGTGATCGCCAGCTACGACTACGATGCCGACGTGCCGAAGCCGGTCCTCGACGTGATGGCGAAGGTGCCGGGGGATGCCAACCGCAACGGGAGCCAGCGATCGGCCGAGGAATGGAAGACCCTCGACGACTACCGGGCCACCGGCACCCGTGAGGTGGCGCGCGTGGCCCTCCCGGAGGCCGGTGCCTATGCCGTTGCCTTCCAGCCCGGAGCCGATGGGCGCGCAGCGGCCGTCGTCGTCGGCGGTGCCGATGGGCTGATCCGCTTCTTCGATGCCTCGAGTGGCGCGGCGCTTCGCAGCTTTCCGGTGGCGAAGATCGACCAAGCGGCCGCCGCCCGCGCCTCCCTTCCTTTGCCGTGGCCGATCGAGTCCTCGCTCGAGCCGGAGCTTCCCGCGCCGAGCGTCACCGGGATCACCGTCGAGCCGGCCGCGATCAGCCTCGACGGCCCGTTTGCCGTAGCCCAAGTGGTCGTCACCGGCCAGATCGCCGGCGGAGGCTCAATCGACCTGACGCGGAGCGTGCGGTTTGAAGGGGCGGGCGAGGCGATCCCTGCCACGAGCCTCGTGTCGGTGGGCCCCGGCGGGCTTGTCCGTCCGCTGGCCGATGGCACGGCGAGCTTGAGGATCGTTCATGGCGAGCCGGGTAGCCCGGGGCAGGTGATCAAGGAGATCCCGATCGCGGTCGCGGGCACGAAAAACATCCCCGACGTCGACTTCGTCCGCGACGTCAATCCGCTTCTGGCCAAGATGGGCTGCAACCAGGGAACCTGCCACGGGGCTGCGAAGGGAAAGAACGGCTTCAAGCTCTCGCTGCGCGGCTACGATCCTCTCTATGACGTCCGCGCGCTCACCGATGATCACGGCGCCAGGCGAGTCAATCTCGCCAGCCCCGACGACAGCCTCATGCTCCTCAAAGCGTCTGCGGCGGTGCCCCACGCCGGTGGCCAGCTCACCCGCCCCGATGATCCTGCCTATCAGGTCGTCCGCCGTTGGATCGAGCAAGGGGCGAAGCTCGACACCGCCACGCCGCGGGTCACCGGGATCGCCGTCTTCCCGACCTCCGCAGTGATCGAGACGCCGGGGCGCCGGCAGCAGTTCCGCGTTGTCGCCAGCTACGCCGACGGTCGGACGCGCGACGTCACCCGCGAGGCGTTCCTCGAGAGCGGCAACGGCGAGGTCGCCACCGCCGATCGGCAGGGGCTCGTCACCGCCCTCCGTCGTGGCGAGGCGCCGATCCTCGTCCGCTATGAAGGCTCCTACGCCGCCGTCACGCTCACCGTGATGGGGGATCGCTCCGGCTTCCAGTGGGCTCAGCCCGAGGCCTGGGGACCGATCGACACCCTCGTCGCCGGCAAGTGGGAGGCGATGAAGATCGAGCCGTCGCAGATGTGCAGCGACGACGAGTTCCTCCGGCGCGTCGCCCTCGACCTCACCGGCATGCCCCCCTCGGCAGCCGAGGTGAAACGCTTCCTCGCCGATTCGCGCGATACGCGGATCAAGCGGGCAGAGGTCGTGGCCCGGCTCGTCGGCAGCGAGGCCTTCGTGGAGCACTGGACAAACAAGTGGTCCGATCTCCTTCAGGTAAACCCGAAGTTCCTCGGGGATGAGGGGGCAAAGGGCTTGAGAAACTGGATCCGGGGGAAGGTGGCCGCCAACACCCCCTACGACACGTTCGCCCGCGAGGTCCTCACCGCCACCGGCTCGAACCGGGAGAACCCGGCCGCGGCGTACTATAAGACGCTCCGCGATCCCCTGGCGACGATGGAGAACACGACGCACCTGTTCCTCGGCGTGCGCTTCAACTGCAACAAGTGCCACGACCATCCGTTCGAGCGCTGGACGCAGGACCAGTACTACGAGACAGCCGCGTTCTTCGCGCAGGTCGGGCTCGACCGCGATCCCGAGAGTGGCGATCGGAACATCGGTGGCACGGCCGTCGAGGGGGCCAAGCCGCTCTACGAGATCGTCGTTGATCGGGGAGCGGGCGAGGTGACGCACGAGCGGACCGGGAAGCCGGTGGCTCCCAAGTTCCCCTTCGACTGCGCCCATGCCGAGTCGGAGGGGATGAGCCGCCGCCAGCAACTCGCCGCCTGGATGACCTCCGCCGACAATCCCTACTTCGCCCGGAGCTACGTCAACCGGCTGTGGGGCTATCTGTTCGGCGCCGGGATCATCGATCCGATCGACGACATCCGCGCCGGCAACCCGGCCACCAACCCGGCCCTCCTCGACCACCTCACGACGTCGTTCATCGACAGCGGCTTTGACATGCGGCGACTGCTGACGGAGATCTGCACCTCGCGGACGTACGGCCTCTCCGTGAAAGCCAACCGCTGGAACGACGACGACAAGATCAACTACTCGCATGCCCTCCCCCGCCGTCTCCCTGCGGAGACGCTCTACGACACGCTCCATACGGTCGTCGGCTCACCGACCCGGTTTCCCGGATACCCGGAGGGAACGCGGGCGGCGGCGCTGCCCGATGTCTCGGCGGCCCTCGGGGCGGGCTTCCTCCAGACTTTCGGCAAGCCGACGCGCGAGAGCGCCTGCGAATGCGAGCGAGCCGGCGGCGTGGCCCTCGGGCCTGTGATGGCGCTGGTCAGTGGCCCGGCCGTTGGCGATGTCCTCGCCGATCCGGCCAGCGAACTGACCAAGCTCGTCGCCAGCCAAGCCGACGACGATCGACTCGTCGATGAAGTCTTTCTCCGCATTCTCAATCGGCCGAGCCGGCCGGAGGAGGTGGCCGCGGTGAAGCGGGCCGGCGAGGAGATGACGGCCGATCATGCGGCGATCTCCACCGAACTCGCCGCCGCCGAGGCGGCGTGGAAGGCCCGCAAGGAC
>CANGGC010000010.1 GCA_947453125.1 Planctomycetaceae bacterium
CGTCGATGAGTTTTGATGATGGCCGATTCGCGCTTGCGGCCCCCACCGCCGACAGGGCATCGAGCGAGGCGGCCGTCGTGGCATCGTCGGACGTCGCTGGATCGGTAGCCTCGGGATGCATCGGCTCTGCGGCTGCCGCAGGCTCCGTGACCGGCGCTGGCTCGGCAGCGACGTCGGCCGCGTCGGCGCCTGGTGGGGGCGGGGCTGCGTCAGCTGCCGCAGGCCTCGTCGCGCTTTCGGTAGCGGGATCGGAAGAGACTTCCTCGGGCTCGGTGCCCGCAGTGGGCGGCGTCTGGGAGCCTTCTGTGCCGGCAAGTTCCGCCAGCCCCGTCTCGGGGCGTTTTGCTGTCTTGCCCCGCTTCTTCGCGACGGGCTTCGACGAGCAGCCGGGGGCGATGACGCCAAGTGGCGCGAGCATCGCCGCCACCATCGCGACGACGAGGAGAGCCCGCCACGGGCGCGGCCGTGGCTTTGCCATGGGCCGCCGCGGGCCGGGGCGCGGGCCCCCGGCAGCGCAGGCTGGCATGGCCACTGGATCCTTCACGGAGCCGATCATCGGTCGTGCCCTCGGAAGGAGCTTGGCGGAGCGAACGGATCGCGCCGGCAGGAATTACTCGGTGATCGCTTCCTTCACCAACTGGATGAAGTGCGTCGCCCGGGAGGAGGCGGTCAGTTCGGCCGCCTTCTTCTCGGCCGACTTCTTGTCGGCGTATTCAAACAGCACCAGCCGCTTCATCGCCTGGTTGAAAACTCCCCAGTAAGCCTTGAGGCGGGTTTCCTTGGCGACCTTCTTGCGGACGGTTTTCTTGGCGGCGACTTTCGGCTCCTTGGCCACCTTCTCCTTCTTCGCCTTCGGCTCCTTGGCGACCTTCTCCTTCTTCTCCGCCTTCTCCTTGCCGCGGGCCTCCGCGGCGTCGTTCTGCGCCCGGAGTTCCTTGCGATTCACCACTTTCCGCGCCATCGATCGAGCCATCCTTCCCGTTTGGTTCCTGGCGGTCCGCGGGGGGCCCCTGGGGGGCCGCAGGCCACAGCGACCGTCGAAAGGAAAGTATAGCGATGGCGGCAGTCTCCGCACGCCGGGCGTATACTTGCGGCCATGAGCAGCCCCTCCGCCGCCCCGCCCCTCCCGGGCCCGTTCACCGACTACCGCCCCCTCTCCGACGCCGAACTTGCGGCCCGGATCGAGGGGGTCCGGCAGCGTATGGGCCGCCGGCTCGTGATCCTCGGCCACCACTACCAGCAGGACGGCGTCATCACCCACGCCGACTTCCAGGGGGACAGCTACCAGCTCTCCCGCTCGGCCGCCGAACGGGACGAATGCGAGGCGATTGCCTTCTGCGGCGTCCATTTCATGGCCGAGACGGCCGACATCCTCGCCAACCGCCCCGAAAAGGTCGCCGCCCGCGGCGGCCGGCGCGTGACGGTCGTCCTCCCCGACCTCGCCGCCGGCTGTTCGATGGCCGACATGGCCGCGATCACGCAGGTGGAGGATGCCTGGTCCGATCTCGGCACCGTCATCGACACCGCCGACCTCACCCCCGTCACCTACATCAACTCCGCGGCGAGCCTCAAGGCCTTCTGTGGCCGCCACGGCGGGATCGTCTGTACTTCGAGCAACGCCCGCGCCGTCCTCGAATGGGCCTTCGCCCGCGGCCGCCGCGTCCTCTTCTTTCCCGACCAGCACCTCGGCCGCAACACGGCGCGCACGATGGGGATCGGCCTCGACGAGATGTGCGTCTGGAATCCGCACGAGCCAGAGCTTGGCGGCAACAGCACCGCGGCGCTCGAGGCCTCGCGCGTCATCCTCTGGCAGGGGCACTGCAGCGTCCATGCGATGTTTCGCCCCGAGCATGTCGACGGGCTGCGGAAAAACATTTCCGGCGTGAAGATCCTCGTCCACCCTGAGTGCTCGATGGAGGTGGTCGACAAGGCCGATCTCGTCGGCTCGACGAGCTACATTCTCCGCCAGGTCGAGCAGGCCCCGCCGGGCACGAAGTGGGCGATCGGCACCGAGCTCCATCTCGTCAAGCGACTGGAGGCCGCTCACCCCGAGCAGGAGATCCACTTCCTATCGCCGGTGGTCTGCATGTGCGCCACGATGTACCGCATCGATCTGGCCCACCTCTGCTGGAGCCTCGAGCACCTCGAGGCGGGGGATGCGGTGAACGTGATCCGGGTCGACGACGAGACGGCGAAGTGGGCCGTGGTAGCGCTCGAGCGAATGCTCGCCGTCGCCTGAGCCACGCTTCGGGCCCGAGCCAGCGATCGGCCCGCGGGGCGCGTCGGGGGGAATCGGAACGGTTTTTTCAGGGGAGGATTCCAGATGGTGGTGACGAGCCTGTTGTGCGGGGCGCGGCGATTCGTGGCGGTGGCCTTCGTGGTTGTCGCCAGTTCCCTGGCCCTCGTGGCCTCAGCAGACGCCCGGGCCGCGGCCCCGGTGCCGGTGATCTTCGACACCGACATCTGCGGCGACTGCGACGACGTCGCGGCGCTCGCCATGCTCCACGCGCTCGAGTCGCGCGAGCAGTGCCGGCTGCTCGCGGTGACGGTGACGGCCAACCACGCGCTGGCTGCCCCGTTCGTCGACTGTATCAACCGCTTCTATGGCCGCACGGAGATCCCGGTCGGCGTCGTCCGCCCCGGTGGCGTCGAGGAGCAGAGCGTCTATCTCAAGCTCGCCGAGGCGACCCAAGACGACCCCGCCTTTGCCGGCAAGGAACGCTATCCGCACGCGCTTCGCCACGCGAAGGACGCCCCCGAAGCCGTCACGGTTTTGCGGAAGGCGCTTGCGGCTGCTGAGGATGGCTCGGTCGTCGTCGTCCAGGTCGGCTTCTCCACCAATCTCGCCCGCCTCCTCGACAGCCCTGCCGATGCGACAAGCCCGCTCGATGGGAAGGCACTGGTCGCGAAGAAAGTGAAGCTCCTCGAGCTCATGGCCGGGTCGTTTGAGCCGATCGACGGCAACGCCGCCTACGAGGAATACAACGTCGTCAAGGATCGGGCCGCGGCGGCGAAGCTCGCCGAGGCGTGGCCGACGGAGATGATCTGGAGCGGCTTCGAGATCGGCATCGCGCTCCCGTATCCCAGCCAGAGCATCCTCGAGGATTTTCGCGATGTCCCCCATCATCCGGTGGCGGAGTCTTACAAGATCCTCTCGCCGCCGCCGCAGGATCGGCCGAGCTGGGATCTGACGAGCGTCCTCGATGGAGTCCTCGCAAGCCGTGGCTACTTCGACCGCTCGCCACCGGGAAAGGTGACGGTGACGGAGAAGGGGGCGACGACGTTCACCCCGGATCCCCAAGGGAAGCACCGCTATCTTGTCCTCAAGGATGCCGCAGCCCGGGCCCGCGTCATCGAGGCACTCGTGCAGCTGTCGAGCCAGCCGCGGTAGCGCTGTACTTCCCAATTCCCGGGTGCGGCGAATGGGGGGTATAATCGCCGCAAAAGATGCGGCGATTATGGCGTTCATCCACGAAAACAAGCTCTGGCCGGCGTTTTGCTGGGACGACAAGGTCGTCTTGCCCGATCCCCGCTGACGCCCGTCGCGCGTTAGTGCCCCTGGGCGGTGCCGTAGTGATCGGCGAGGTATTTGATGATCGCGTCCGGCCCGGAGACGAACGCTCTGCCATGGGCCACCGGCACACCGGCCGGCGTCTCTCCGGCGGGGAGGACGAGCACCGGGCACGACTGGTTTTCCTCGCCTACCATCGCGATGACCTCCGGCCGCGGCCGCGGGACGTCGACCTGGCGGATGTCCAACTTCGCCGCCACCTCGGGGTAATACCAGAGGATTCCCGTCACGGCGGTGCACTCGGGGCAGTAGAAGCCGCCGGGGCCATGCTTGGGGTCGGGGAAGCCGGCGCGGAGGAGGAAGAGGATCGGCTTGTCGGCCATGGGGGGTGGTTCCGGTGGGAGTGAAGGGAGCCTCGGAAGGGGCGGCAGCAGTTTAGCCGGAACACGAGATCCGGATCATGTCGGGGCATGTTTGGTCATGGGGCGTCGTCCCCCTCGAGCGGAATCTCCGTCGACGCGACGTCGACCAGCGGCGCGAGCTCGAAGACATTGCGGTAGCCGTAGGCCACGAGCGTGGCGAAGGCGTGGTGATTGAGCGCCGCCCGCGCCACCTTCTCCGGGAACGCCGCCGGGGCCGCGGCGAAGTTGTTGTTGCAATAGAGCAGCACGCGGGTGTCGGGAGACTGGATCAGCCGGGCCAGTTCCCCGGCGGTGATGTCGGGGAAGGGAAGGTTGACGGCGCCACGGACATGGAGCCGGGCGAACGACTCCCGGCTGCGGCAGTCGAGGATCACGCTCTCCGGGGTGGTCAGGGCCAGGAATGCCGCTTCGCCGACCCGCCGCTCGGCCCGGAGTCGGTCGGCCTCGGCGACGCTGTCGCGGAACCCGGCGGTGTCGACGAGCGGATTGGCGATCGCTGCAGGCGCTGTGGCAGCGGGGCCCTGCGTGAACGGGACTGGCGCAGCCGGGGTGGGCACTGGCTGCGGAGGCAGAGGTGCTGCCGGCACGCTTGGGGGCACGGGCGTCGGTGGGTGGCCGGGAAGGTACGGCGCGGATCCCGGCGGCGCGAGGACCGGGGGCTGCGACCAGGGGGGCACGGGATGCCCTGGCTGATGATGATGTGGCGGCCGGGGAATGACGCGCCAGGCGAGCGCACGTCCCTCACGGGTGAGGTAGCTCATTTCGCCGGTGGCGCTGTCGAAGAGGAGCGTCAGCGTGCCGAGGCTCGTCGGCTCACCTTCGCCGTCGATGATCGAGAGTTCACGGTCGATCAGTGTGTATCGGCCGGGCTGCTGGGGCCCCGGGCCGGGTGGCATCATCGGCTGGGGGGCGTGAAAGGGGGCGCGGTTGGGCTCCTGCGCCGCCGCTCCGGCGATCGGCGCGAGGATCGCGGCCATGACGAAGGTGGAAAGGGTCGGGGGTCGCATCGCGTCGGGCTCCTGTGAATCGTTTCGCGGCCGTGGCCTGGGGTTGACCGCGCGAGCTCAAAACAGCTCGCTGATCACCTCGCCCCGGTCGATCGCTGGCACCGGCCGGCCGGAGTGGTCGAGGAAGTGGGTCGTCGGGTCGATGCCGAGGACGTGATAGATCGTGGCGTGGAGGTCGAAGGGGGTGATGGGGCGGTCCTTGACGCGCTCGCCGCGGGCATCGGTGCTCCCCACAATCTGGCCCCCCTTGATGCCGCCGCCGGCGACGAGGGCGAACATCGCGTTGCCCCAGTGGTCGCGGCCGGGCGTCCCCATCGAACGTGGCGCGCCGCCGTTGCCGCCGTCGTTCATCCGCGGCGTGCGGCTGAACTCGCCGCAGAGGATGACCATCGTCGTCTCGAGGAGGCCGGTCCGGTCGAGGTCGGTGAGGAGCGCCGCCACGGCGGTGTCGATCTCCGGCATCCGGCTCGTGAGCCCTTTCTCGAGATCCCAGTGGTGGTCCCAGCCGCCGGAGTGGACCGTGACGAACGTGCTCCCCGCCTCCACGAGGCGCCGGGCGAGGAGCGTGCTCTGGCCGAAGTTCGTCCGGCCGTAGAGCTCGCGCGTCGGCTCGTCTTCTGCGGCGACGTCGAAGGCGCGGCGGGCGGCGGCGCTTGTCACGAGCGAATAGGCTTCGCGCTGGAAAGAGTCCATCGAGTCGAGGACGCCACTGGAATCGACGTCGCGACGGAGTCGATCGAGCCCGGAGCGGAGATCGTGCCGGGCACCGAGACGACCGAGGGAGACGCCGTCGGTGAGATGGAGATCGCGGACCCGGAAGTCGCGGGCGCTCGGATCCCCCTCGACCTCGAAGGGATTGGTTCGCGCGCCTAAGTAACTGCCGCCGAAATAGCCGGGGCGGAGGCCGACGCTCGAGGCATGGGGGACGGCGATGTATGGGGGGATGCCCGGCTTCCGCGGGCCGCACAAGGCGCCGGCAATGGCACCGACGCCGGGATTCTTCCCGGCGGTGTTCGAGCCGTTAGGCCCGCCGCGACCGGTGAGGACGTAATGCGCGGCGGTGAAGTGATCGCCGTTGTCGTGGTGGAGTGAACGGAGGATCGAGAACTTGTCGGCCACGGCGGCCTGCTTGGGGAGAAGCTCGCCGATCTCCATGCCGGGGACGTTCGTCCGGATCGGCCGCCAGATCCCGCGGTATTCGGCCGGCGCGTCGGGCTTGAGATCGTAGAGATCCATGTGGCTCGGGCCCCCGTCGAGCCAGAGCAGGATCACTGCCGTGTCCTTCGTCGGCCGGCCAGCGGCAGCCGCCGCCGCTTTGGCGCCGAGGATGGCCGGCAGCCCGACCGATCCCATCCCCGCCATGCCGACGCGGAGGAAATCGCGGCGCGAGCCCCCGCGACATCCGCCCCAGGATCGACCGGTCTCGACGCGCAGCATCGGAGCGCTCCTCGGAATGGCCCGGTAAACCCCCGGGCGACGTCTGCCGCGACCCATTCAGCGGCCCAAGCTCCACATTCTATTCGCGGCACGGCAGTCCCGCATGCCGAGCTTGGCCGCCAGGGGCGTACGCCTTTCGAGATCGCGGCCCTGTCCACGGCGATTGATGCGGGGGGGCTTATGCTTCGGCCTGCTACAGCGAGCTCCCGCCGCCAGGGAGCCGGCGGCGGAGGAAGTGCATTCGTTGTTCGAGCGGCATGGCAAGCCGGCGACGGATGAGATCGTCGAGCTGCCGGTCGCTCTCGCGGGCGAGGGCAGCCAGGGCCTGACGCCGGTTTGCAGATATCTTTTTTTTGGGAGCAGGCATGTCAGGATCCGCGCCGACGGGGTGAGGAACGTTTCTTGGGAGCGGGGGGCGTGCCCGTGGAAGCGAGGGCCTGCAGCGTCCGTTCGAGAACTGGCAGCACAGCCAGATCGCGATCCCGCCCAGCGGCCCGCTTGCTGGCGATGATGTCTTCGAGCGCAGCGACGAGGAGCGTGCAGCCGTGCGGGGAATGTTTGACAGCCCTTGCCCGTAGCCCCTCGAACGACCGGACGCCGTGGATCGCCGGCATGAAGTCTGCCTGCAGCCCGGTGGCATCATCGACCATCCGATAGAGATTCGAGACGGGATAGTAGGGGCGGAGGATCACCGCCCCGAGTGCCGCGGCCACCGCTTTGAGCTTGCGGAGATTCGTGGGGGTGGCTCGAAACATGAAGTCGAAGTCGAGCGTCGTCACCGGTGCGCCGTGGATCGCCGCGGCGGCATTGCCGATCAGGACCGTCTCGAGCCTAGCGGCATCGAAGGCTTGCAGCAGGCGGACGAGGAGGGGGGCGGCATCCATTCCCCGATCATACCGGGCTGAAATGGCGGCTGGGAGACGTTTGCGTGATGCGGGGCCGCTACCCGGAATCGATGTCCCCAAGCAAAAGCCATAGCCGCTCGGAGCGGGCGGGGAGTAGGCTCACCACCGGAGGCAGTGGGGCATGGAACACACGATCATCGGCAATCCCGACCGGGGGAATGTCAGCTTCACCCTCGCCGCCGGCGAGTCGGTGATCGTCGAGGCCGGCTCGATGAGCTTCATGACCGCCGGGATGACCGTGAAGCCGCGGCTCATCGGCGGCCTGCTCACAGCCGTCAAGCGGAAGCTCCTCGGCGGGGAGTCGCTTTTTTTGAGCGAGTATTCGACCGCCACTGCGGGGGCGATCGCGATCGCCCCCGCCTTCCCCGGCACGGTTCTCTGCAAGGAGCTGCGCGGAGCAGGGGACGCCTTGCTCCTTGCGGCCGGCTCGTTTCTCGCCTGCGGCCCCGGCGTCACGCTCACGACCGAATATGGCGGCGGCCGGTCGTGGTTCTCGGGCACAGGCCCATTCATCCTCCGGGCCACTGGCTCAGGCCCCGTCTTCTTCAACACCTACGGCGCGGTCATCGAGCGCGACGTGAACGGCGCACTCACGGTCGACACCGGCCACCTCGTCGCCTGGGAGCCGACCCTCGACTACCGGATCCGCGGCATGGGGAGTGTCAAGAAAACGCTCTTCTCCGGCGAAGGGCTCGTGATGGCGTTTACCGGCTCCGGGCGGATCTTCCTTCAGACACGACAGCTGGGGGGCTTTGTCCGCTGGCTTGCCCCCTTCTGCCAGGGTTAGCGAGAAGACCCCATGCACATCGCGCTCTCAAAAGGAGGGCTGTTCGCGAGAGCGCTTGTCTCTCTGGAGCCGGGGGAAAGGTTTGTCTCCGATGCCGGGGCGATGATCCGTGCATCCTCGAATATCGACATCGACGTCACGACCGGCAGTCAGGGAAAGGGAGGGCTCCTCGGCGGGCTCGGCCGGCTCCTCACCGGCGACACGTTCTTCCTTTCCACCTACGAGGTCACCGACGGCCGGCCGGGCGAAGTGGGGCTGGCGCCGACCCACATGGGAGAGGTGCGTGAGGTGAAGGTCTCCCCGGCCGAAGCTTGGCTGTGCGCGGGGGGAAGCTTCCTCGGCGCCGCAAGCACGCTCACGCTCGACACCCGCTTCCAGGGGCTGCGGGGTCTGCTCGGGGGCGAGTCGCTTTCGCTCTTGCGCGTCAGCGGCTCCGGGGCGCTCCTCGTCTCGGCGCTCGGCATGCTTACGAGCATGGAGATCGACGGCGAACTGATCGTCGACACCGGCCACCTCGTCGCCTTCACCGAGGGGCTCGCCTACAGAATCGACAAGGTCGGCGGCGGCTGGATCAACACCTGGCTCTCTGGCGAGGGATTCGTGATGCGTTTCTCTGGGAAGGGGCGGATCATCCTCCAGTCGCACAATCCCACCCGCTTCGGCCAACAGTTCGGGCCCCTCCTTCCGGAGCGCCAGTCATGAACCACGAGATCCTCGCCGGCCCGAGCTTCAGCATCCTCGAAGTGACGCTCGCGGCGGGGGAGAAGATCGTCTCAGAGGCGGGGGCGATGGCCTGGATGGATGGGAATGTGAAGACGGAGACGACGACCCGCGGCGGGATCCTCGCCGGACTGAAGCGGGCGGTGTTCTCCGGCGAGACCTTCTTTCAAAACACCTACGAGGCCGACGGTGGCCCGGCCCGGATCGCCTTCGCCCCCGGGATGTCGGGGGAGATCGTCCCGTGGCAGCTCCAGGGGGATGAGCTACTCCTCCAGCGTGGCGCGTTCCTGGCGTCGACCGAGGGGATCCGCTGCGAGAGCAAGTCGGAGGGGCTCAAAGGGCTCTTCGCCCAGGGGCTGTTCGTGCTTCGTGCCACCGGCTCAGGGACGATGTTCTTCAGTGGCTATGGGGCGATCGACACGATCGATCTCGACGGCGGCAGCAGCTACACGATCGACAACGGCTATGTCGTCGCCTGGGAGCCGAGCCTTTCCTACCGGCTCACCCGAGCGCGGAAAATCCGCAGTTTTCTGTTCTCCGACCAGCTCCTCCTCTCCTTCTCCGGCCGCGGCAGGGTGTGGATCAATTCCCGCAGCCCACAGTCGCTGGCCAGCTGGGTCCACCCGTTCCGCCGAGTGAAATCAAAGAGCTCCGGCGGCGGCATCCAGCTCGGGCCAGTGGCCCTCGGCGGGGAGTGAGGGGCGGGGCTGCCCTCCGCCTGTTGGTACGGCCAGTGGGACGACTCTCACGTCGCCCAAAAGTGTTTTGCGTGTCCATTCGCGATCAAGCGAAGTCGCGGGATCGGAAACGTCGTGTCGTTGCCAAAGTCCAGCACCGGGCCAAACGCCCAGCTCAATCACGTACAGCCCCCATCCGTTGACGGGTTGGTGGGAGGTTGACAGACTCTCTCCGCGTCTGCATTCCCCGGACCGTTTCGCGTATCGGTCATCTGGGAACTTCTGGTTACACGAAGAAAGCGATCTCTCCGCGATGCTCCTCTATGCATGCACCATTTTCATGAGTGCGTTCCTGCTCTTTCTCGTGCAGCCGATCATCGCCAAACAGATCCTGCCCTGGTTCGGTGGATCGGCCGCGGTGTGGACCACCTGCCTGGTTTTCTTTCAAGTAGCGCTGTTGGCAGGCTATGCCTACACCGATTTCTCCACGCGGAAACTCAAGCCCCGTACGCAGGTCATCGTTCACGTGGTCTTGCTGCTTGTGAGCCTCGGCGTGCTGCCAATCGTCGCTGCTGCCAGTTGGAAGCCACTGGGGGCCGAAGATCCGGGCCTCCGAATTCTCGGATTGTTGGTTGCCACGATCGGGCTGCCATACCTGATGCTCGCCACCACCGGTCCGCTGGTGCAGGCATGGTTTTCGCGTTCGTTCCCCGATGGGACCGTCTACCGCTTGTTCGCACTGTCGAACTTGGCGTCGATGCTGTCGCTGCTTTCCTATCCGTTTTTCATCGAGACGCAGATCCCCACGGCCTCCCAGGCAATCTGGTGGTCTGTAGGCTACGGCCTGTTCGCACTGCTCTGTGTGGCGTCGGCCATCATGAGCCTCCGCTCCCGCGGGGCCAGCGCCCAAGCGGTCGCCGAATCAGCGGCCACTGGCGATCATGCCCCGGCACCGCACCTCCGCGACTTGTGTGTATGGCTGGCACTGTCGGCCATGGGGTCGTGGCTGTTGCTGGCCATCACCAATCACATCACGCAGAACATCGCGTCGATCCCGTTCTTGTGGCTCGCCCCATTAGCGCTCTATCTGCTGACGTTCATTTTGTGTTTCGAAAGTGACGGTTGGTACAGGCGGAGCCTGATCCTCGTGCCGCTTGCCATCAGTCTTGGCTGGTGCGCCTGGGCTCTCCAGACCGACGATCGGCTCGGTGTCAAGATTGCCATCCCGCTGTATCTCGTGGGGCTCTTCTTGTCGTGCATGTTTTTTCATGGCGAGTTGGCGAAGATGCGGCCGGCACCACGTTATCTGACGCAGTTTTATCTGATGGTGTCGCTCGGGGGTGCGCTGGGAGGCATCTTCGTCGGCCTGATCGCGCCGCGGGTCTTTTCCTCATACTCAGAACTCGGTCTGGGCTTCGTAGTCACCGCGTTGCTCGCTGCGTACACCTTGCGGGAGATGCCCGTCCAGGTATGGATGACGTCCATCTTGCTGGCTGGCGTGTACGGCTATCTTTGGAACTCCCAACTCGACCAGCAGAGTAAGGATGCTCGCGTGATGAGGCGAAACTTCTACGGCACGCTGCGGACCAAAGACGAGACCGATGGCAACGCCGACGATGCGGTGCGGCGTCTTGTCCATGGTGTCATTACTCACGGTACCCAGTATCTGAGCGAATCGCGGCGCGACGAAGTCACCACCTACTACGGCCCAGCCTCCGGCGTCGGTATTGCCATCCAGATGGCCAAACCCGGCGACCGCAGGGTGGGCGTCATCGGCCTTGGAGCCGGTACGCTTGCGGCGTGGGGCAAGCCGGGCGATACATACCGCTTCTACGAGATCAATCCGCAGGTGATCGAAATCGCGAACAGCGAGTTCACGTTTCTCAAGGACAGCCAGGCCACGATCGAGACCGTGCTGGGCGATGCGCGGTTGAACATGGAACGCGAGGCACCGCAGGACTTCGACGTGTGTGTCGTCGATGCATTTTCCAGCGATTCAATTCCCGTGCACCTGGTCACCGCTGAGGCCATGGCGGTCTATCTGCGTCATCTCAAACCACATGGCATTCTGGCTTTTCACGTTTCAAACCGCTTCCTTCAGGTCGCACCGGTGATCAAGAAAATCGCCGAGCATCACGGGCTCTCTTCCACGGAGGTGAGCGACGGAGCCGAGGGCACGGGGTTTTTGGGAACCGATTGGATTCTCGTCGCGCGAGACCAGGCGCTGTTGCAGCACGAGGCGCTGGCTGGCAAGAGCCTTCCGATCGAGGATATGCCTGGACTCAAGCTGTGGACGGATGACTACAGCAGCCTGTTTCAGATTCTGAAGTGATCTTCCGGCACGGACTCCGTGGCGACGAGCTTGCTTTTTCATCCTGGCCATGAAGGATGGGATTCGGCCCGCGCGTCTCGGTCGTGCAATCTGGGCCCGTGGTCGGGTCGGCACAAAAACGCTCACCCCGCGGCCGCGTCGAGCGCCGCCTGCGCCGCGAGGAGCTTCTGGTGGCGGGCGTGGACGGCGGCGAGCGTCTTCACGGCTGTAGGCCGGGGGAGGAAGCGGGTTGGAGTGCCTGAGTGATGGGCGGTGAGGAAGGTGGCCCAGTCGCGCGTGTCGCCGGCGAGCACCGCATTGCGGTAGGCGGCCATGAGCGCCGCTCCCCAGGCGCTCCCTTCGGCGGCGCCTGCGAGGATCGTGACCGGCGTGTCGAAGGCGTCGGCGAGGATCTGACCGAGCGCCGGCGTCTTCGTGAGCCCGCCGGAGAGAACGATCTCCGTCCGCGGATAGCCCTGTGCTGCGAGGATGTCGCTGCCGTGACGGAGATTGAAGATCGTCGCCAGGAGCATCGCCCGGGCGACGTTCCCCGGCGTGGCGTTGCGCTCGTTGAGACCCATGACGAGCGCGGTGCCGCCGCGCTGCACGCCGACGCCAGGCTCATCGTCGATGAAGGGGAGGGCGAGCAGGCCGCCGCAGTCGTCCGGCGCGGCTAGCAGGAGCGGCATGAGCGTCTCGAAGGCCTTGCCTCCTGAGCCGGCGCCGGCGAGGCCGAACATGCCGACGACCGTGTTCATCGGCGTCGTGCCGTTGCGGATCCAGACCATGTTGATCGGCTTGCCGTCGGGGGCGCAGAAGTGATCGACCGCGCGGGAGATCCCCTGGAAGGCCCGATCGCCGACCGAGTTGGCAACGACGCTCGTACCGAAGCTCATCGACACCTGCCCTGCAGCACCGATCAGCGAGCCGGCCAGCGCCGCCGGCTGATCGCCTTCGGCGGGGGCAAGCGGCGTGCCAACAGGCAAGCCGAGCAACGCGGCGCCGTGGGCATCGAGCGCGCCGCCATCTTCGCCCGCTTTGGCCACGGTCGGGAGGAGAGCGGCGAGCTTTGGAAATGGGCCGCTGGGTTGAGCGGCGACGAGGCGGTCGTACGCGGCGAGGAGTTTTTGGTCGTAATCAAGCGTCGCCTGATCGATCGGGAACATCCCGGCGGCGTCACCGATTCCGAGACGCCGCTGCCCGGTGAGGCGGAAGGCGATCCAGCCGGCGGGGGTGGTGAGGTGGGCGGTGCGGCGGGCGAGGTCGGAGCGGTGGCGGACCGTCCAGAGGAAGCGGGCAGAGGTGATCCGCTTCGGCATCTTCACGCCGAGAAGCGCCGTGAGCTCGGCCGCCTCGGCCTCGTTGCGACCGTCACACCACAGCCGCGCTGGCGCAATCGCCGCTCCGTTTGCATCGGCGAGCACCTCGCCATGCATCTGACCAGAGATGCCAATCGCCGCGACCGATAGCTCGATCCTCTTAGCGGAAAGGTCCTTCCGCAGGGCCGCCATCGCCAGGCCGAGGGCCCGCTCCCAGTCGGCCGGAGCCTGCTCGTAACATTCCGCGCCGAGGCCAGCCACCATCTCGTAGCCTGCTTCCCCCGTGCCGAGAATCTTCAAGTCGCCGTCGGTGAAGATCACCGACAGCCCCTGCGTGCCGGCGTCGATGCCGAGGTAGCCACGGGTGAATGGCGCGGAGGTAACGCTTGTCATGGATGCGTCCAGGGAAGGTTCGGGAGAAGGATTCGACCCGGCTGGGGGGCGATCAGAAAAGCAGGGCAACGGGGGAAGGCAGGATGATACCCCGAGCCTACGGACAGGGGGCAGCGGACAGACCCAGGGACATTGCGGCGTCGCAGCCGACGCCCTACGCTCATCGATTCGGGGGGATCGACCCCGCTCCGGGGCTTGGCCCCTCAAACCCAATCCCTGCCGAGGCCCGCCATGGCACGCTCCCGTCGTCGTCCGTCCCGCGCCGCTTCGTGCCGTGGTCATGCCGCTCGATCGCCGCGGGGGGCGGGGCTGACGGCGATGTTCGAAGCGCTCGAGGCGCGGCTGCCGATGGCGGCCGACATCGGCACGGCGTTATGGCGGATCACCGGCGACCAGGTGAAGGGGAACTTCGACGACACGATCGTCGTCGATCGCGACCCGGCCAATGCCGCGCTGCTGCGGGCCACCGTCAACGGCACCGTCGTCAGCACGCGCCGCGAGGCGGCGGTACGCGTGATCCATGTCTTCGGTGGCCGCGGCGACGACACGATCACGATCGACATCCCCGGCAACACGAAGATTCGCAGCTGGCTCGTGGGTGGCGTCGGGAACGATACGATCCAAGGAGGGAATGCCGCCGACCACATCGTGGGGGGGCCGGGGAACGACACCCTCAACGGCGGCGGCGGTGACGACGCGATCGAGGGGGGCGACGGCAACGACTCCCTCGTCGGCGGCACCGGCAACGACTCGCTTTCTGGCGACGCCGGCCGTGACACGCTCCGCGGCGGCGCCGGAAAGAACTCGCTCGTGGGGGGCACCGGCATCGACCAGTTCTATGGCGTGAAGGGGGTCGATCAGGTGCGGCTCGCCGCCGGCGAGAAGCTGATCGGCAACGAGACCACCAATCCGCTTCAGACCGTGACCAGCGCCGATCAGCTCAAGAGCTGGTATTTCGACACCGCCATGCAGCAGTGGGGGGGGCAACTCGGGCAGACAGTGCCATGGTGGCCGATCGCCTACACGATCCGTCAGGATGCTGGCGGGGCACTCGCGCCCTCCGCGGGCGCCGCCGCGGGCAACGCCGACTTCTCCGGCACGAACAACCAAGTCGCTGGCGTCGACGAAGGGGATATCGTCAAGACCGATGGCCGATCGCTCTATGTGCTCGCCGGTGATGGCGTCGACATCGTCAGTGCCTGGCCCGCCGCTTCCCTCGCGGTGTCGAGCCATGTCTCCGTCGACGGCGACGAGCGGTCGCTGTTCCTCCGCGGCAACCGGTTGACGGTGATCTCGCAGGAGAATCACTGGGTCAGTCCCGGCGGCGAAACTGGCTCGCAGGCCACGTTTGCCCGGATCGCCGGCTGGTGGGGTGCGGGGCTCCAGTGGCAGCCGCAGGTCATCGTCACCGTGATCGACCTCGCTGATCCGTCCGCGCCCAAGATCCTCGAGAAGACGGCCCTCGACGGCTGGCTCCAGGATGCCCGAGAGATCGACGGCCGCGTGTTCGTCGTCGCCCAGGACAACCTCGACATCCCCGCGCCGGCGCTCGTGCCGGTGGAGGGCACTGGGACCAATCCAACCACGACGGTCACCCCCGATCCGGTGACCTTCACCGATGCCGATGGCATCGTTACGACGATCCTTCCGCCGATCGACCTAGGCCCGCCGGGGGGGCAACGATTTGTCTACGAGGATGCGGCCGCCTACCGGGCCCGGCTCGAGAAAGCGTGGAAGGATCAGGCCCTGCCGACCTACACCGTCACCGCGGCCTCGGGCGCCACGACGTCCGGCCAGCTCGTCACCGTCGACCACACCTGGGTGCCCCTCGATTTCCAATCGGCCACGATGCTGTCGGTGGTCGAGTTCGACATCACCGACGACACGGTCGGGCCGGAATCGTCGACGAGCGTCGCCGGGATCTCTGGCACGGTCTACGCCTCCGCGACCGGCCTCTACGTCTCGTCTGCCAATTGGGGGAGCTGGTGGGATGTCCGCGACACCGGCCTGACGACGAACATCTACCACTTCGATCTCGGCACCGCGGGCGTGCCACTGGTGTCGATGGGCGCCGTGCCGGGGACGACGCTCGACCAGTTCTCGCTCGATGAGCACGACGGCTTTCTGCGGGTGGCAACGACGAACTGGGGCAGCGGCGGCGACTGGAACTTCACCAATTCCTCCGCGGGGGTGTTCGTCCTCGGGGAGTCGGGCGGGAATCTCGTCACCGTCGGCGCGGTCAAGGATCTCGCCAAGGGGGAGCGGATCTATTCCAGCCGCTTCGTCGGCGACGTCGCCTACGTGAGCACGTTCAAGCAGGTCGATCCGTTGTTTGTCATCAATCTGGCCGACCCCACCCGGCCGAAGGTCGTCGGCGAGCTCAAAGTGCCCGGCTTCTCCTCCTATCTCCAGCCGCTCGACGCCACCCACCTCCTCGGTGTCGGCCGCGACGTCGATCCGACCACCGGCCGCGTCCTCGGCCTGCAGCTGTCGGTGTTCGACGTCAGCAATCCGGCCAAGCCGCGGCGGTCATCGACCTACACCTTCGCCGGCGATGGCTGGCAGTCGTGGTCGAGCGCCCTGTGGGATCACCACGCCCTGGCCTGGTTCCCCGAGCAGGGGATCCTCACGCTCCCGGTGCA
>CANGGC010000011.1 GCA_947453125.1 Planctomycetaceae bacterium
ATGTACGGCCTGAAGACGCGGATCCGCGAGAACGGCATGCTCGGCACCGCCGGGCAGGGCAATCACATCTACCGCGTCGGCTACGACGGCAAGACCGGCCAAATGGACCTGCTCGAGGACGTCGCCGAAACGACCGGCATAGGCCTCGGCGTCCACACCGTGCCGTTCCCGGATGGCAGCGGCTTCGCGTGTGGTGACGGCCAGAAGGACATCGTGGCCTTCTTCTCGCGGGCCCGCGGCGAGGAGAAGACGACGGTGCTCAACGCCTTCCGCGCCGACTGGGTGCCGAAGTCAGACAGCCTCGGCGAGACCTGGACGAAGGGGGGGCGGATCGTCCTCACCCGCCTTGCCCCGAGCCTCGACCTCGGCCGCTACGACCTCCAGGGCACGATCGGCAACAAGATCAACTTCGAGATGGCGCCGATGGCGGAGCTGCGGGTCGAGCGTGGCCAGGTGCCCGGTGACGATCCGCGGAGCCTCACCGGCCTCGACTTCTGCCTCCACGATCCGCGCGGCCGCTATTCGCTGATGGGGCTGCGGATGTGTGGCGGCGGCTTCATCGTCGACCGCACGACCTTCGAGCCGGTCTGCTTCCTGCAGGCCAACGAAGGCATGCAGGAAAATTGGAAGGTGGAGAAGGTGTCATCCAGCCCCGACACCTGGGTGGTCGACCTGCCCGCCGTCGGCAACCCGATCCATGAGTCGGGCTTCAACCCCGCCGGCAACCACCTCTGCATCATGAACAACCTGCGGGCCAACAACGTCGCCGTGTTCGACACCTCAGCAGCCGATCCCCGGCAGTGGAAGCGAACGACGTTCATCAAGGATGCCGAATGGAAGGGGGAATATCCCTCGCCGTTCCACATCAACTACTCCATCGACGGCACGAAGTGCTTCATCACGATCCTCCGGCCGAAGCCGATGAAGTCGGATCTCGTGGTCGTCGACACGAAGACCTGGAAGATCATCAAGAAATTTCGCAACATCGGCGTCGACGTGCAGACGTCCTGCACGACCTACGACGGCAAGTACGCGATCGCGATTTTCTCCGGATTCCAACGGATGGAGTCGGGGGCCTTCGTCTTCAGGCAAGACACGCTCGAGCAGGTGGGCTACATGCCCAACTTCGGTGGCCATCATGACTGCGTGATCGTGCCCGCCACGGTGGAGCAGCTCAAGTACAGCCGCAGCTGCACCGTGTGATGGCACGCCAGATGGCAGCGGCCGCCCGCGGATACCGTGTCACGCTCGCCAGGATGGCGCTGGCCGATGCCTTGCGGCGGCCAGCGCGGCTGGCCCTCCTCGCCGCGGGGATCGCCGTGGCCGGGGCGGCGACATTCGTGGCGATCGTCTTTCAGGCGTCGATCGCCAGCTCGCTCGACCGCAGCCTGGCGCGGCTCGGCGCCGACGCCCTCGTGCTGCCGGCAGACGTCACCCCCAACCTCACGCCCACGATCCTCACCGTCGAGCCGACGACGGCCACGCTCTCGGCGGACACGGCCGCGATGATCGCCGCCCTACCGGTCGTGGACCGGGCCGCCGGCCAGCGGACTTTCCAGGTGGCCGACGGCGGCGGCCACCTCCCGGTCGATCTGGTCGTCTTCGACACCGCGACTGACTTCACCGTGCGGCCGTGGGTGGTGGAGTCGCTGGATCGCCCCTTCAGCAGCGGCGATGTGATCGTGGGTGGCCGCCGGCCGGAGCAGGTGGGCGAGCGGTTCTCGCTGCAGGGCGTGGAGCTCGTCGTGCACGGCCGGCTGGGCCTGACGGGAGTCGGGCCCTTCGAACGGTCGCTGTTTGTCGCGGGGGATACGGCCGACCGGCTCGCCGCCGCCCGGGTGATCGACGCCGCCGGCGTGGCCCTGCCCCACGCCCCCCTCGCCGCGCCGAGCGGCCTCCTCCTCCGGCTCACGGCCGGCCGCGGCCCCGACGACCTGCGATTCGCCGCAGCGGGGCTCGCCGACGTCGCCGTCGCCACGGGCAACGGCAGCCAGATCGACGTCCGGCAGGCGGTGGCCACGCTCGGCCACAGTTCGCTTTCGCTGCTGCTGGTCTGCCTGCTCGCTCCCGCCGTGCTCGTGGGCGTGGCCTACACCGGAATGCTCGCGGAGCGCCGGCGCGAACTCGGGCTCATGCTCTCGATCGGCTTGTGCAGGCTCGACGTCGTGCTGATCGTGGCGGTGGAGGCAATCGTGGCGGCGCTGGCCGGCGGACTCGCGGGCGTGCTCCTCGCGGCGGCGGTCCTCGCCGTCTTCGTCCGCACCGTCGGCTTCCTGTTCGCCCGCCGGGAGATTCCATTCGTGGTTCCCGGCCCGTTGGAATGCCTGTGGATGGGGCTCGCGAGCCTGTGCGCAGTGACCGTGGCCGCGGTCCTGGCGGCGATCGTGGCAGCGGCGATCGCCGCGGGCCGCGAGGTGTGGACGCTCGTCCGCGGGGAGGGCTCGTGAGGGAGATACCGCTCCTCGAGACGCGGAACGTCGGCCTCGCCTACGCGACCGACCGCGGCACGATCCGCGCCGTCGATGACGTGACGATCCAGGTCGCGGCCGGCGAGTGCGTGGCGATCTGCGGCCGATCGGGATCGGGCAAGTCGACGCTGCTATCCCTGCTCGGCGGGCTCGCCCGGCCGACGAGCGGCACCGTGCTCTACGCCGGCCGGCCGTGGACGCAGCTCAGCGCCGCCGAGATCCAGGCCGCTCGGGCCGGCGGGATCGGGCTGTTGTGGCAGGAGAGCGTTCTCCTCCCCGGCCTGACGGCGCTCGACAACGTCGTCCTGCCACAACTCGTCGCTGGTCACCCCCGCGAAGCAGCCTGCGCGCGGGCCGAGGCGATGCTTGAGCGGGTGGGGATGCGGGATCGCTGGGACGCCCATCCCGCCGAGCTCTCCGGCGGCCAGCAGCGCCGGGTGGCGCTGGCACGGGCCCTGGCGACGGAGCCCCGCCTGATCCTCGCCGACGAGCCGACCAACGACCTCGACGCCCATGCCGAAGCGGAGATCGTGCGCCTCCTCGCCGAGATCAGGGAAGCGGGTACGACGGCGATCGTCATCGTGACCCACGATCCGGCCGTCGCCGCGATCGCCGATCGCCGGCTGTGGATGGAGCGCGGCCGGATCACGGACGGCTCTATCGAGGCCGTCCCTCGGCCGGCGCCACCGATCGGCCCGCCGGCGTCTTCCTCGTCGGCAGCCGTCCCTCTTCAAGCCTTCGAGCCTGCTGCTCCCGATCTCGTGCCGCAGGCGCCGGCGGTGGCGACCGCTCACTGGCGTCGGACGCTTGTGCCGTTCGCCCTCGGGCTCGGCGTGGCGGCAGCCGCGATCGCGGGGATCGACCGGCTCGTGGCGCGCCGTCAGGAGCGCGTCGTGGAAACGATCCGGGAGCAGCGGCGGCTCGCGGAGGAGATGGCCCTCCAGGATCTCAGGGCCGACATCGACGACGTCGCGTCTGACGGCCCCGATGGATTCACAGCGACGCTGTTCCTGGAAAACTTCCGGCCCGAGCGCCCGCTCCACGTGCTCGGCCCGGCGACCGGGGTGGCGGTGCAGCGGGACGGCCGCTGGGAGAGCCTGCCGACCGGCGTGAGCCCAGCCGCGCGGGAGATCCGGCGGGTCGGGGCCGACCGCCTCCTCATGCCCATCTCCTTCGCGCTCCCGGCGGGGCCCTACGATGAGCTCCTCCGCGGCTACATCCACGTGCGGATCTCGGCGTCGCTGGTGGTCGGCGACCGGGACGATGGCACCGGCGACCTCTTCGAGCGGTCCGACGCCTACTACGTCTACCTCCGCGATCCGCGGCTGACGGAGGACGCCATCCGTGCCGCCAACGGCTGGGGGGCGAAGGCAGCGGTGCCGCTGTGGATCCCGATGCCCGCGCATTGAGGCGGGCTTGGCTGTTTCGCCGCCGCGGCGGAAGCATCAAGCCACCGCGGCGGCGAACGACGTGTAGAGGTCGGCAGGGAGCGGATGCTCGAGCCGCCACGTGATCGCCATCGGCTGCTCCCCTTCGTGCCGCACATACGTCGCCGGCCCGAGAAACCAGAAGGCCCGCTCGGCAGTGTTCAACCGGGCAAAGAGCATGATCGCCGAGCCCTGCTGGGCGTGAGCCTGGTAGCGCTTTCCCGTCGGGCTATCGGCACGGACGGCCGACTGGCTCTCCCAGTGAACGAGATCGCGACTGATGGCGTAATCGCGATAGCGAGTTGTCGGTGAGAAGCCGCCGCTGGTCTTGTCGAGTGTGAAGGCGAGGAGATCGGCGGGCACTCCCTTCGCCCAATAAACGCCGCTTTGCCACGGGGGCATCTTCCCGCCTTCGCGAAGGCCAAAGGCAGCAAGGATTTCGAGCCTCGAATAGCGCGCGTGGACCGCGAGCGGTACGTCGGGTTGCGAGTCGAGTCGCTGCGTTGAGTGGCTGATGCGGCCTTCCAAGACGTCAAGGATGGCCAGCAACTCATCACGAACGTTTTCATGAGCCCCGAGGAGCGCGACGCCGTCGGCCAGTGAAGTCGTCTTGGTGACCGCCTTGTCGGCCACGCTTGCCACGAGCATGTTCGCCAGGCGGCGATCGGCGAAGGGAATCGCTGCGAGGGCGCTTGGGGCGCTCGAACGGAGGAGCTTCCGGTAAGCCTCGATCCGACGCGGGTCATCGACATGGAGGATGCGGCCACAGCCCCGGAGGAGCTTCTCCTCGAGCGGGCCGGCCGGCGCCGTGGAGAGCCCTGCCGCCTGCCGCAGCGCCGTCCAGGAACGGTTACCAGAGTAGATCTCCTCCGGCTCGAGCCCCGTCGCGGCGAGATAGGTGGCAAGCGAGACATCCTTTCCACCGTCGGCCAGACCGCGGAGTTCGTCGACTCGCGCGGTCCACCGCGCCGGCACCGCCTGCCGGACGTTCTCGAGGACGATCCGGCTGGCGACCGCATCGAGTTCCATGTGGCAGCCGGCCGGCAGAAAGGGAAAGCCCTCCTTCACCTGCCGCTCGAGATCCTGCCGCGTTCCCCCCAGGAGCGCTCGGAAGCGCCGGTCGTAGCGAAACTCCTTGCGGTGCTGGCCGACGAAGTCGAGCACCGTGCAGACAGACTTCCCGTCGAGCCGGCGGAGGCCGCGGCCGAGTTGTTGGAGGAAGAGGGTGGGGCTGTCGGTGGGACGGAGAAAGAGGACCGTGTCGACCGCCGGCACGTCGACCCCTTCGTTGAAGAGATCGACTGAAAAGACGACGTTCGTGCGCTGATGCTTCAGATCCTGGAGCGCCGCGGCCCGTTCGGCATCGGGCGTGTCGGCCCAAACGGCCGTCGCCTTGACGCCCGCCTCGTTGAAAATCCGGGCCATGAAGCGGGCATGGGCAACGCTGACGCAGAACCCGAGGCCGCGGATCTGCGCCGGGTCTCCGGTGCGCCGGACGAGCTCTTGAAGGACAACCCGCGCGTAGGCATCGTTGGCGGTGAGCACCGCCGTGAGGCGCTCGACGTCATAGCCGGCCCCGCGCCGCCAGGGGACGTCCCGCAGATCGGTGTTGTCGTGGATCCCATAGTAGACAAACGGCGTGAGGCGATGCTGGTCAATCGCATCCCAGAGCCGGAGCTCCGCCGCGATCCGATCACCGAACCAGCTCAACACCGGCAGGCCGTCGCTTCGCTCAGGTGTGGCCGTGAGGCCGAGGAGCTCCCGCGGCGTCACATGCTCGAGGAGCCTCCGGTAGGACGGCGCCGCCGCATGATGAAACTCGTCGACGATGACGATGTCGAAGTGGTCGCTTGCGAGATGGGCGAGCCCGGCCGCGTCGAGGCTCTGGATCGAGGCAAAAACGTTCTCGAAGCGCTGCGGCCTTGCTCCCCCGACCCACAGCTCGCCGAAGGTCGGCTCCCGGAGGGCGTGCCTGAAGGTGCCGAGGGCCTGCGTGAGAATCTCCTCCCGATGGGCGACGAAGAGCAGCCGGGCCCGCGGGAGCGTGGCCGAGAGGCGGCTGTAATCGACCGCCGCCATCACGGTCTTTCCCGTTCCGGTCGCGGCGGCCAACAGATTGCGGTGATGCCCCTGGGATCGTGCCAGGGCGATTCTGGCCAGGAGATCTTCCTGGAAGGGCTCGAGGCGGATCTCGATCGGGCTGAGCAGGAACGACGGCCCCGGGCGTGCCGACTCGGTCTGCTCGAGAAACTCCTCGCGCCGATAGGGAAGAAACGTGCCGCCATGCCAGTAGCTCTCGAACACCGCGGCAATCTTGTCGACGGCGTCCGGATTCCGCGCCCCCGACAGGCGGACATTCCACTCCAAACCGCTCACCTGCGCGGAGTGGGTGAGATTCGAAGAGCCGATGTAGGCGGTTGAGTAGCCGCTGCGACGGTGGAAGAGCCAGCTCTTCGCGTGGAGACGAGTGGTGCTCGTGTCGTAGGAGACGCGGATCTCCGCGCCGGCCTGCTCGAGGGCATCGAGCGCTCGGGCTTCCGTCGAGCCGGTGTAGGTCGTGGTGAGCACCCGCAGCCGGCGCCCAGCCGTCATGTGCTGACGCAGCGAGTCAAGGAGCGGAGCGATCCCCGTGAAGCGGATGAAGGCCATCGCCAGATCGATCGAATCGGCCGAGTGGATCTCGGTGAGCACCTGGCTGCCGACGGAGGGCTCGCCCGGCGCATTGGTGAGGATCGCCGTGTCGAGGAGCGGAATCAGCGGTGGACGGATCTCCTCGGCCGATCCGTCGGGGAGCACCGCCGCGATCGAGCGGAGAACATCCCCGCCCCGCAGCGGACGCTCTCCCCGGTCGACGGCGGCGGCAGCGCCTTCTGCCTGCGCGAGCTTCCCGAGGCCGTTGATCAGGCTGCGCGTCAGGCTGACGCCGACCGCCACACGCTCCTTCTCGTCAACCGTCGAGATCAGCCGACGGACCATCCGGGCAACATGGAGCGAGAGCCGGTCGGCCGCTTCCGCCGACCGGAGGGTGTCCCGGCCTTCACGCAACGCTGGAGTGAGCCGCGTGAGCTCGGCAGAGAGGGCCTCCGTGAGGAGCGTTTCGTAGAGGCCGCGCGTGAGCGGTTGCATGTCAGCCGTTCCCGGCGCCGTCGATCCCGATCGAGCAAGGCCCCCCTCCATCCCCAGTCGCATCAAAAGCGAGGCGACAAGCCCTTCTCTCCCCTGGAGTGTACCGGCAGAGAGCCTTCGTCGGCGTTCATCCATTGCAACCGGAGGTGACCTTGGAAACGGATGACAACGCGTTGACCCTGGTGAATACATCCGTACACTTACCAAGGACGCAATACCACGGGGTAGCTCACTTGATCCCACAGTTCCTGCCAAGCGGCCTGCTGCCCGAAGGGCTTCACGAGGCGAGTGAAGCTGAAGTCCTTGGTCGTTTCGCCGATGTTTCGGTCGAGCGCAAGCGCCTCGGCCGCCAGATCAGCCGATGGCTGCAGTTGTGTCGATCGTGTGGGGCGAGGCGGTTCTGTCTCAACGGCAGCTTCGTGACGGCCAAGGCCTCTCCCCACGATGCCGATGCTGTCGTGTGGCTCGGCACCGATTTCAGCGATCTCGTGGAACGAGGCCACCCCGACGCGGTCGAGTTGGCCGAGGTCCTCGGCATGCGTCCGATGGAGCACCTCTTTGCCGCGGAAGATCGCCGGGACTGGGACGATTGGATAAACTTCTTCAGTCGCACGAGCGGATCCGCAACGAAAAAAGGGCTGATCGAGGTGCTGCTGTGATTACCAATGCCGCCGAATATGAGAAGGCCCACGGCGATCTGAGGATCCTCGAACAGAGGATCGCTGATCTCGAGCGCGACCACCCCATTGGCGAGAAGGGGTTCACCAAGGCGGGCGTGCGCAAGATGATCGCCAAGATCAACGAGGAACTCGCGGTCTTCGAGAGTCGTGAGGAAACCAGGCTGGCCACGCCACGGTGAGGGTTGACAACCGGGCACAGGCTTCGTCCCCGACAGGCTAAGATCAACAGCCAGGAGACCCAGCCATGCCAAGCGAAGCCACGTGCCCTTTCTCGCCCGCTCCCCAGGCCGACCCGTCCCAGGGGGCCTCGAACAGGGATTGGTGGCCGCAGCAGCTCAACTTGAGGATCCTCCAGCAGAACCCGCCGGCGGCTGATCCGTTGGGGCCCGGCTTCGACTATCCGGCAGCGTTCAAGACCCTCGACTTGGCCGCCTTGAAGGCCGATCTGCGCACGCTGATGACGTCGTCGCAGCCCTGGTGGCCGGCCGACTACGGCCACTACGGGCCGTTCTTCATCCGCATGACCTGGCACGGCGCTGGAACCTACCGGATCCACGACGGCCGCGGCGGCGCGGGGGCCGGCATGCAGCGGTTCGCGCCCCTCAATAGCTGGCCCGACAACACCAATCTCGACAAGGCGCGCCGGCTCCTCTGGCCGATCAAGCAGAAGTACGGCCAGAAGATTTCTTGGGCCGATCTCCTCGTGCTCACCGGCAACGTGGCGCTCGAATCGATGGGGCTGGCCACCTTCGGCTTCGGCGGAGGTCGGATCGATGCCTGGGAGCCCGACGAAACCTACTGGGGTCCGGAGAAGACCTGGCTCGGTGACGAGCGCTACAGCGGCGATCGCCAACTCGCCAATCCGCTCGCCGCCGTCCAGATGGGCCTGATCTACGTCAATCCAGAGGGCCCCAACGGCGTGCCCGATCCGGCCGCTTCAGCCCGCGACATCCGTGAGACGTTCGCCCGGATGGCGATGAACGACGAGGAGACCGTCGCCCTCGTGGCCGGCGGCCACACCTTCGGCAAGACCCACGGCGCCGCCGCCGCGAGCCATGTCGGCCCCGAGCCGGAGGCAGCGCCTCTTCAAGCCCAGGGCCTCGGCTGGAAGAACAGCTACGGCACCGGCAGCGGCAACGACACGATCACCAGCGGCCTCGAAGGCGCCTGGACCCCCACGCCGACCACCTGGGACTCGAGCTACTTCGACATGCTCTTCGGCTACGAATGGAAGCTGACGAAGAGCCCTGCCGGCGCCCATCAATGGATCCCGACCGATCCCGCTGCCGGGACGGTGGTTCCCGATCCCCACGATCCGGCAAAGCGGCACGCGCCGGTCATGCTCACGACCGACATCGCCCTCCGGGTCGATCCCGTCTACGAGCCGATCGCCCGGCGCTTCCACGCCGATCCAAAAGTGTTTGCCGATGCCTTCGCCCGGGCGTGGTTCAAACTAACCCACCGCGACATGGGGCCGATCTCCCGCTATCTCGGCCCCGAGGTTCCCGCCGAAGCGCTCATCTGGCAGGACCCGATCCCTCCCGTCGCGCACACGCTTGTCGACGCGGCCGACATCGCCTCCCTCAAGGCTACGATCCTCGCCTCGGGGCTTTCCATCCAGGCGCTCGCGTCGGCGGCTTGGGCGTCGGCGTCGACCTTCCGCGGCAGCGACAAGCGCGGCGGGGCCAACGGAGCCCGGATCCGCCTCCTGCCTCAGAAGGATTGGGAAGTGAACGATCCGCCCCGGCTGAAGCAGGTGCTCGACACCCTGGAGGGGATCCAGACGCGTTTCAACGGCGCTCAAGTCGGCGGCAAGATCGGCGCGAAGAAGAGCGTGTCGCTTGCCGATCTGATCGTCCTCGGGGGCTGTGCGGCGGTCGAACAGGCTGTTAGGAATGCTGGCCGGGACGTTGAGGTGCCATTCCGGCCGGGGCGCACCGATGCCACCCAGGCCCAGACCGACGTTGAAGCGTTCGCCGTCCTCGAGCCGCACGCCGACGGCTTTCGCAACTTCTGCAAGCCAGGCTTGGGGGTGGCCGCGGAGCACCTGCTCGTCGATCGGGCAAACCTCCTCACGCTGAGCGTCCCAGAGATGACCGTCCTGGTCGGAGGGATGCGCGTGCTCGATACGAACTCCCCGCCGTCTTCCCTCGGCGTCTTCACCGCGCGGCCCGGGGCGCTGACGAACGACTTCTTCGTCAACCTCCTCGACATGGCCACGGAGTGGGAGCCGACGACCGCGGAGGGAGAGACGTTCGTGGGCCGCGATCGCGCCACGGGCAAGGCCCGCTGGACCGGCAGCCGCGTCGACCTCGTCTTCGGCTCCAACGCCCAGCTCCGCGCCGTCGCCGAGGTCTACGCCAGCGACGACGCCGCGGGGAATTTTGTCGACGACTTTGCCGCCGCCTGGGCCAAGGTCATGGATCTCGATCGCTTCGACCTGGCCTGAGGGCCCTCACAACTTCAAGCCCCACACCGCGCCGCGGGCGCGGTTGCGGGGGATCGGGCGGAGCCGCTCCAGGGCCACAGCCGCGGGCGCGACAATCACCGGCGTAAACGTGCCTCCATGGGCGGTGGCGATGACCGCGAGGTTGCGGTCATGCCCCTGCTGCTCGCGGAGCTTGTCCGGATTGACCTCCCCCGTGCGCCGGTCGAGGACGGTCTGCTGCAACCCGAAGGTGTGGACGACCGCACCGCCGAAATCAGCCCCCTCGAGCCGGTCGACAACGCTCGCGCCGATCGCGCCGTCGGAGAGGAGATAGACCACCTCCGCCCCGAGGGCCGCGGCCTGTTTCACCGCGTCGTCGATCCCCTGGCCCCCGCGGCACATTTCGACCGTGCCGAGCCAGGCCCGCAGCTTCTTCTTGTTTTCCGCCGTCGCCGGCTGAAGCCCCTCGACCGCGGCGGGATGGAAGAGCGGATAGGCCGCGTCGCTGGCAAAGATCACAAAGAAGGACTGCCCGGGCTTGAGGGCGTCGACAGCCCGCGCGAGCTCCTCGAGGACGACATGAAAACTGCCTTCAGAATAGCTGTTGGAATTGTCGCAGATGAAGCAGACGCTGCGCCCCTGTCCGGCCCGGCCGAAGAACGCCGCGGCAGGCTTCCCTGCCGCCCCAGCCCCTTTCTGCCCGCTCCCCGCAGGCTTTGCGTCTCCCGGCCCCCCGATCTCGGCGAGCATCGCGCTGGGATCGAGCGCTGCCATCGCTCCCCCAGCATCGTCGGCGGGGGCCTGCGCGTCGAGCAGCAGCTCCGACGGCGCTGGCTCGAGGAGAGAGAGCGGCTCGACGTCCGTCGGCGCCGCCTCAGCCAGCAGTTCCACCGGCTCGTCCGGCTGCACCGGAGTGTCGATCGACACCAAGGCCGCCTCCTCGAACGCTGGCTCAGCGGCATCACCGACCGTGAGCGCCAGGCGAATCGGCTTCGCCTCGACCACCACGAAGATCGTGGCCAGACCGAGAAGCGCGACGAGGTGCACGATGGCACTGGCAAGCACCGGCCCGACAGCCCGCTTCCGACCGCTTCGCTGCCCTGCAACGCGTGGCAAGGCGCGCCCGAGCGTGCCCCGCCGGCTCCGTCGGCTGACCACCCCCGGCTCCGGCCTGGGGTTTTCGGTGACGGTGACGGTGACGGTGTCGTGCTTGGACTTGGCGTGGGTCCTGCTTGTCGTGGTGCCGCTGGTGTTTCGGGCGTGATGGTCGTTGTTTGCCGTCGCCGGCTCGCGCCTGGCTTGTCGCCGCTGCGTCCGCCGGCTCGAGGGCTCCCGGCTGGCCACCACGTCAGCCGCCCCGGACGCGAGCTCGGTGGCCGCTGCGGCGACAAGGGCCACGCGGGCGTCCGGCGGGTCGGCGTCAGCCCGCTGTCGCGCCTTCGCAAGCCGCGCGAGCTCCCCCGCCCGCTCACCGATCCGCCGCCCCAGATCGGCAAGCTCCTCGAGCACCTTCGCTATCCGCCCGTCGTCCCGGTCCATCGCCACACCTCGCATGCTTCTTCATGCCTGGTCAATCGCCACTTCCATGGACTATACGTGCGTACATTCGGCTGTCAAACTCGCGCCGTTCGGCCGCGAAACGCTCCGAATCCGGCTGCCAGTCTTCATGGCCCCTCGTTGACCGGTCGGCCTGAGACGTTGGCATCAGGAGTATTCACGCGTACAGTATTCCTATATCTGCCATCAGCACCTTCTTCGGAATCGTGATCGAAATGTTCTGGCGGGAGCACGGACCGCCCCATTTCCATGCGACCTATGCGGAGCATGAGGCGACGATCGCCATCGAGACGCTCGATATACTTGCCGGTGATCTCCCCAGGCGGGCGAAAGGCCTCGTCCTGGAATGGGCAGAGGAACACCGCGACGCATTGCGAGAGAACTGGGCGTTATGCAGTCACCTGATGCCGCCGAATCCGATTCCGCCGCTCGAGTGATCCCGTCGGCTCGTTCCCAGGCCCCGTGGCGGGTCGCTTCCGTCAGCCCGCTGCCGGACAAGAGCCTCGTCGTGCGGTTTGTCGACGGCACGACCGGGCGGGTCGACCTCGCCGATTTTCTCGTCAGCCGCGCTGTCGATGGGACGCTGTTCGAGGCCCTTCGAGACGACGTTTATTTTGCTCGGGCCCACGTCATCGATGGCGTTGTTCGTTGGCCAAACGGGGCGGACCTCGCTCCTGATGCGATGTATGAAACGGTTCGTGAGCGTCGCTCCACCGCCCTCTTTGCAGACGGAGACGGTCAGGCGCTCAAGCGAGATATGAAGCCTGCCGCGAAGGCGACCGAACCGCGCGAACCGCGCTGACTCATCTCCGCCCGTTGGCGGTGCGGACGATAGGCACGCCGCCACCCGGCCTTGATGAGCAGACAGACCACGCCGGTCAGTAACATGGTAGGCGTTCCCGGTTGCGGTACAAATGCCACGAGAAGGCCCGTCTGGCCGTAGCCGCCGATGTTCGTCAGGGGGTCGAGCGTGTAGCGATCGCGGACGACGGCGTAGAGCATGTTCTCTCCCTCGTGGACGGCGGAGTATCCCTGGAAATTATGGAGCCGGTTGAGGCCTCGTTCAGCCACGCCGATCTGTGTGCCGCCGATGATCACGGGATTGAGCGTCATCCCTCCCACGACGTCACCGTTGACGAAAAACGATACTTCATTGTCAGCCGCGGCCGTGAGATCGATCATCGCCAAGCCAGACTCGGACGCCGTGAACGTCGTCGCATAGATCACCGTGTAGTCGGGCTGGGCTCCCACGTTTGATGGATAGAGCGAATTGGTGGTCTCGGGGCGCAGCCCGATCCAACCGGCGCCGTCGATTCCATCGGCACCGTGATACCAGGCCTCCGGCACATGGAACGAAGGCCCGCGACCGGAAAACAGGGAGGCTTCATAGGAGGGAAATGCGGGCGTCTGGGGGAGGGCAACGACGCGCCAGAAGGGATCGCTGTCGATGCTCCTCGATCGCTGGAGACTCGACGGCGCGGCCACCACACCGGTGCGGTGGATCCCGGTCACGATCGGTGCCGCAGTGGCCGGCCCTAGGAGCCATGGCGATGCCACGAGGATCCATCCAAACACGCGCTGCCACCGGGGAGAACGGTCTGGGATCCGCCGAGGGGATCGGGCAGGGGGATCGATCACGGGAGCTCCTCGGGTAGGCCGCTGCCGCCGGATCGGCTGGCAGGGCAGACGGCTGGGGCCATGACTGCGGGCCCGACCGCCCAACAAGGCGGCGAGTCCCGGGTCGGCCTACGCTCCACTCCGGTTCCGCCGGTGGCGGACGCCGTGCTAGCGCGTCTTCCGAGAATTTGGATCCTGGGCCGGAATCACGGCTGGCCGCGCCGCTTAATGGCAGCGTCGGCAGGGGGGTACGCCGGTTCGGGATCCAGCGAAGCATTCGCAGCCGCGGGGCGAGGATCAAGGAGCATGCCCGTCGCAGGCCCGTTTGCCTTCCTCCGCGACCGGACACCTGTGCCCGTTGTCAGCCGCGACCCCGGCCGTCAGAGATCCCGCCCCGCCGCTGTGACGCGTCGGATCGATCAACAGGCCGGAGTGTTCGCCTCAGCAATCAGCGCCGCCGAACGATCGTTCGGTCGCCTCCCAGACGGAGAGGCTTGGGGCATAGCCGAGCTCCCGGCGGGCCGCTGAGAGGTCGAAGTAGTGGTCGGTCGCCATCTCCTCGGCCAGGAACCGCGTCAGGGGGGGATCAGACTTGAAGCCGCCTGTTCGCCACGCCGTCTCCGCCACGGTCGCGAGCATCCGCGCGACCCGCGCGGGGATCTTCCGCCGCACCGGGGCAACGCCGTGCAACTCGAGGACCCTCGCGATCCAGCCCCACAGCGGCACCGGCGTTCCCTGGCTGATGAAATACGCCCGTCCCCCCGCCGACGGCCGCTCGTCGAGCGCGGAGGCCGCGAGCACGTGGGCAGCGACGCAGTCGTCGATGAAGGTCAGATCGACGAGGTTTGAGCCGTCGCCGACCTGCACGAGGCGGCCGGCCCGCGCGCGGCCGAGGATCGTCGGAACGAGGTTCGTGTCGCCGGGGCCGAAGATGAGATGCGGCCGCAGCGCGATCGAGCGCAGCTCGGGGCCGTGGGCCGCGAGCACCGATCGCTCGGCCGCGGCCTTCGTCTCGGGGTAGAAGGCCTCGAAGTGGGACGGATAGGGCTGGGATTCATCGACACCGCGCAGGCCGGCCGAGGTGGCCACCACGCTCGGCGAGGAGGTGAAGACAAGCCGCGGCACCCCGGCCTCACGGCAGGCGGCGATGACGTTGCCGGTCGCCACCATGTTGCCGGCCCGAAACGCCTCCCTCGGCCCCCACATCTTCACGTGCGCCGCGGTGTGGAACACGCATCCCACACCAGTGAACACCCCGGCGAGGGTCGAATCGGCCGCGGGGGCAGAGAGATCGTGGGTCACCGTCCTGATCCCCTCGGCAGCAAGGCCGGGAGCCGGACGCCTCGCGAGGGCGATGACGTCATGGCCGAGAGCATGAAGGCGGCGGCAGAGTGCCGAGCCGACGAAGCCGCTCCCCCCCGTGACGAGCATCCTCATGCGATCCCGGCGCTCCCGGCGGAGGGAGGAGCGAGGTCGACGGCCGTCTGCGTCGCAGCCCAGACGGCGAGCTTGTCGCGGAAGATCTTGGCGTTGTGTCGGGCATCGACCGGGAACGACGGATGGAAGTAGAAGCGCCGAATCGCCGCCGTCACCGGATCAGCGGCCGCAAGTGCGCCCAGCTCCTCGGCCAGACGGCGCCGGGCGCCGGCAGCGAGGGGCCAGTGCTCGCCCGTCGGCTCGACAACGAGCGCCGCCCCCCCATCGACACCGACCAGCGCCGACCGGCTCACGGCCGGATGACGGTTGAAGACGTTCTCGATCGGCACGCTGTGAAACACCCGAGCGGGCGTGACGACCATGTGGACGCGCCGGCCGCAGAAATAGAGCTGCCCGGTGGCATCGAGGTAGCCCATGTCACCCATCCGGTGCCACACCCGATCCCCTTCGACCACCTTGCCAGCCGCAGTCGCCTCGGGACGGCGGAGATACTCCCTGCTGACGGTGGCGCCACTGACGACGATCTCGCCGATCTCCCGTTCGGCACAATCGACCAGCGTCTTTGGGCCTGCTCCCTCCACGGGGCGGACGATGCGCAGCGTGACGCCGTCGATGGTCCGCCCCACCGGCGTGCCCTGCTCCCCCGTGAGCGCCATCACCGGCGTTTGCTGGCGAAGCTCCGACGCCGCCGCGATCGTCACCGGGAGGGCCTCGGTGGCGCCGTAGGGGGTGAAGCTCTGGGCCTGCGGGCAGGCTGCCGCGACGAGATCGATCGTGGCCTGCGACACCGGCGCCCCTGCCATGAACACGCGCCGCAGCTTGGGGAGCGAGGTGCCGGTCTGCCGGCAATACTCCGCAAGCTTCGACCACAGCGTCGGCGAGCCGAAGCAGGTTTCGTTGCCGAGATCCTGCATCACGCGGACGATCCTCCCCGGCACGAGCGACAACGGCCGGCTGGGGTTGAGCGGCGGGAAGATGCTCCCCACACCGAGGGCTGCGGTGAACAGGCTGAAGA
>CANGGC010000012.1 GCA_947453125.1 Planctomycetaceae bacterium
AGAACCGCCGTCGCCTCCGGATCGGACGCGGTCCTGGATCGGGGCGTGGCAAGACGTCCGGTCGCGGTCACAAGGGGCAGGGCCAGCTTGCCGGTTGGAGTGCAGCGGGGATCTTCGAGGGGGCGCGAATGCCCCTCATTCGGCAAATTCCGAAGCGCGGGTTCCACAACCGACATGGCAGCGTTGTTACCTGCGTCAACGTCGATGATCTCGAGGCCCGGTTTGCCGTCGGTGCCGAGGTGAATCCCGATTCGCTCCGGGCCACTGGGCTTGCCAAGGGCGTCTGGGACTCGGTCAAGATCCTCGGTGAGGGGGCGATCACGAAGTCGCTCAAAGTTTCTGCTCATCACTTCAGTGCCCAGGCTCGAGAGAAGATCCTTGCCGCCGGTGGCACCGTGACTGACCTTCCCGGTCCGGCTCCGGTCGTGAAGCGACAAAAAAAGGTTTCGCAGAAGAAGACGGCAAAGAGTTAGTGTGAAGGACACTTCGTGGCCATGTGGCTAAGGCCTCTGGCTCGTGCACGGGAGCCATACGTTTCGCGGCGTTGGCTACGCGTGATCGATAAACTCGGGGGCGTCGCAGGTCGGAGGGAGCAAAGGAGTCGTTCTCGTGCTGGAAAAACTTCGCATCATCTTCACCATCCCGGAACTCCGGCAGAAGATTCTCCTCACGCTCGGACTCTTGGCGATCTATCGGGTTGGCTGGCAGGTGCCTCTGCCGATCATCGATCCTGACGCCATGGCGGCTTTCGGTAAGGAAGCCGGTGGCTTCGCCGATATCCTCAAGACTGTGGCCGTCTTCTCAGCCAGCCAGCTGTCCCAGGCGACGATTTTCGGCCTGGGGATCATGCCGTATATTTCTGCCTCGATCATCTTCCAGTTGCTCGGCACAGTGTGGCCGCCGCTGGAGCGACTGACCAAGGAAGGGGAGGCCGGACGGAAGAAGATCAACGAGTACACGCGGTACGCCACGGTTCTCATCTGTCTTGTTCAGAGCTGGGCGTACGTGGCGTTTCTTGCCAACACGAGCGTTGGCGAGATGCCGCTCATTCAGTCGAGTTTCCTCGTCGATGGCAGGCTCCCCATTCTCTGGCAACTCGTCGCGGTGATGACGATGACAGCCGGGACGATTTTCCTGATGTGGCTCGGGGAGCAGATCGACGAGTTTGGGATCGGCAACGGGATCAGCCTTTTGATCATGGCTGGAATCCTCGCCGGCATGCCGAGCGCGCTTGTTCAGCTGGCCGGTGACACGAACTGGGAACTCGGTGGTGGCGGGGGGAAGATGGGGATTGAAACTATTCTCGTCCTCATCGCGTTGTTCATCGGTGTCGTGGCCGGCGTCGTCTTCATGACGCAGGGGCAACGGCGGATTCCCACGCAAAGCGCTAAACACGTCCGTGGCCGGCGGGTTTACGGCGGAACCCGCCAATATCTTCCGCTCAAGGTGAATCAGGCAGGAGTGATGCCGATCATTTTCGCCAGCTCGCTTCTCCTCTTCCCGCAGATGATCTTCCAGTATCTCCACAGCGCCTATCCGGGGAGTACCGTCCTCGGGGCCCTCCAAGACTCTTTCACCCGCGGGCAGTCGTTCCTCTACAACATTCTCTACGTAGCGCTCATTTTCTTCTTTTGCTATTTCTGGACAGCCATCACGTTCAATCCGAAGGAAGTCGCCGACAATCTCAAAAACTTCGGTGCCTTCATCCCTGGTTATCGTCCAGGGAAGCGAACGGCCGATTACCTTGAACGGGTTATGGAGCGGATCACCTATGTCGGGGCGGGCTTTTTGGCCCTCGTGGCCATCATTCCCACGGTCGTCGGTGGGGCGCTCGGTATTCCCCCGCAAATCGCCAGTTTCTACGGCGGCACCGGCCTGTTGATCGCCGTCAGCGTGGCCTTCGATCTCGTCCAGAAGATCGACAGTCACCTCGTGATGCGGAACTACACCGGATTGCTGGAGAAGTCCTGATCCGCAGGCTCGTCCCGGTCCGGAACGCCGCGGGGCGTAACGGCGTTCCTCGTTGTGTCGCGCGGGATTCTCATGCGGATCATCCTCATTGGACCGCCCGGCGCCGGAAAGGGGACGCAGTGCCAGAGGCTCGTCGAGTTTCTCGACGTCCCGCACCTTTCCACCGGTGAGATGCTCCGGGCCGAGGTTCGTTCTGGCACGCCCGAGGGGCTCCGTGCCGCTGCCTACATGGACCAAGGGCAACTCGTCCCCGATTCCATGATTCTCGGGATGGTGACGAAACGGTTGGAGTCGGCGGACTGCCGAGGGGGATTTCTCCTTGATGGCTTTCCCCGCACCCTACCGCAGGCTTCAACGCTCGACGACCTTCTCGAGCGGCGTGCCATGAATGTTGATGGGGTGCTTGAACTGGCTGTCCCTCGCGATGAACTCGTGCGTCGGATGCTGGCGCGGAAGCGGGCCGACGACAATCCTGAGATCTTCTCTAAGCGGATCTCGAGTTTCGAGGTGCAGACGGCGCCATTGCTTGAGTACTACGATCGCCAGGGAAAGTTGGCCACGATCGATGGGCTGGGCGATGCTGAGGAGATCTTCGGTCGCGTTAAGCAGGCGCTCGATCGGTTCAGGCGAGGTCCTGTGGGGCGACGCTGAGCGATTCGGCGGCCAGCCCACTGCCGCCATCCGTGGCATCGCGGGGCCTGAAGCAATGGTCGTTGCCGATCGAAGTGGTCTCAGATGTGTGGCCGTGGTGCGGGGTTGCTCACGCCGGTATAGTGCTGCGGTGCTGCGAAAAGAGGGACGGAGGTTGGTTCCAGGGCGTCGTCCGGTGCCCCGCTCTCCTGAGGCTGCTTGAACGGGTGTGTCTGCCGTGGTGAATCTCCGATCTCCCCGTGAAATCGCGTTGATGCGACGTGCGGGCCTTGTCGTCTGGGGCGCCCATGAAATCGCCGCGGCCATGGTGCGGCCGGGGGTGTCGACGGGCGAGATCGACGCCGCCGTGGAGTCGTATTTCTTGAGCTGCGGCGCGGTTCCTTTGTTCAAGGGTGTTCCAGGGAAGGTGCCGTTCCCTGCCGTGTGCTGCATCTCCGTCAATGACGAGGTGGTCCACGGGATCCCCGGTCCCCGGATTCTCCTCGAGGGAGACGCCGTCAGCATCGATACCGGTTGCAGTCTCGCCGGTTGGTGCGGCGACTCGGCGCGAACCCATCCGGTGGGGGCTGTGTCGCCTGAAGTTCGGGGCCTGCTCGACTGCACGTCCGGCGTCCTCGGCTTGGCAATCGATCTGATGGGGAAGCGGAGTCGCTGGAGCGACGTGGCCACCGAGATGGCGACGTACGTCCGCGATCGTGGGTTCTCTGTCGTCGAGAACTTCGTTGGCCACGGCATCGGGAAGAAGATGCACGAGGATCCGCAGGTTCCTAACTTTTGCTCGCCGTCGTTCCGACGCAATTACGACTTCAATCTCGAGCCTGGATTGGTGATCGCCGTCGAACCGATGGTCAACATGGGGTCGAAAAAAGTGAGGGCCCTGGCCGATCACTGGACGCAGTCGACGATCGACGGTCTGCCGAGCGCCCATTTCGAGCACACCATCGCCATCACGGAGCAGGGGCCAGAAGTTCTCACAAGAGCGCCTGCGGAAGGCGAGTCAGCCCCCGCTCTGCGGGGGGGTGTTGGGGGCGTTTGAAGCCCTCAGAGGTCGACGGTGCGTGGTTGTTGGACGGTAGTTTTTAGGAAAATCGAGCTCTTTTTTGTCGTTTCTGGCCGTTTCGGCACCTCCCCCTTGTGGATCAGGGGGGAGGGTTTCTATAGTTGACGGCTTTCCGTCAGCATCCCCGTTCTCGTTGAAGGCGTGGGCGACCGTCGCCACGATCGCAAGTATGAAGGTTCGCGCCAGCGTCCGTCGCATCTGCGACAAGTGCAAGATCGTCAGGCGCCGCGGCGTCGTCTTCGTCGTGTGTGCGGACCCTCGCCACAAACAACGGCAGGGATGACGACGGAATCCGTATCCAGTCGGGAAGCAAAGCTTCACGTCTGGACGGTGATGTCCCAGCGTGGCCAAGAGTCATCGTTGGGCAAGCGGCTTTTCCTGGGTACATTTGAAGGTGGTGGGGTCGGTTCTGGCAGAGCTCCTCGTGGGCGAAGCCTGTGTCGCGTCGGCCGAGTAGCGGCCATGAGTGCGGCAGCCGGTCTTGTTAGCCTTGTTTCCGCCCGCACTCGTTGCCTCGGCACGTGGTGTCTTGGGTGGGTTTGTTCTGTTCGGTCGTTCAGTCGTTCCGTTTGTCCGTCATCCCAACGGTAGTACTCCCCCATGCCCCGTCTGCTCGGCGTCGACATTCCGTCGGAGAAGAAGACTTTTTATTCGCTCCAGTACCTCTACGGCGTCGGTCCGCAGGTGGCTCGCGAACTGTGCCACAAGGCCGGCGTCGATCCTGAGGGGGTTGCGAAGAATCTTCACGAGGATGAGTTGGCTCGCTTGGCGGCCCTCATGGACAAGGACTACGTCGTCGAGGGGCAGTTGCGCCGTCAGGTGGCGCAGAACATCTCGCGTCTCAAGGACATCGGCAGCTACCGCGGGGTTCGCCACCGCAGGGGTTTGCCGGTCCGTGGTCAACGGACGCGGACGAATGCTCGGACCAGGAAAGGCCCCAAGAAGACGGTCGCTGGCAAGAAGGGCGTGAAGGATCTCAAGTAACGGTTCTCGGTGATTGCCGCCTGTAGCGCCCTTGCGGAGTGCTTGTCGGCTGGTGATCGTTGATGCGGGCTGGCTGCTGCAGTTGATTTCTCCTCGGTTACAGACGTCGTAGGAACGCACAGGGAAGCATCGATTCATGTCGAAGGTTGCCAAGGGCAAGAAGAAAAGTGTGTCGGCGGGAATCGCCTACATCACCGCCAGTTTCAACAACACCACGGTGACGATCACCGACACCAAGGGGGATACCCTCTGTTGGGCTAGTGGTGGCACCTGCGGCTTCAAGGGAAGTCGCAAGGGAACCCCCTTCGCCGGTCAGTGTGCGGCGCAGCAGGCGGCCGAGAAGGCCTCGAAGTTCGGCGTGAAGGACCTTGAGGTCCGGGTTCGTGGGCCGGGTAGCGGTCGCGAGAGTGCGATTACCGCGCTGCAGGCTGCCGGAATGAACGTCAAGAGCATCGAAGACATCACGCCGCTGCCCCACAATGGATGCCGCCCGCCGAAAAAGCGGCGTGTCTGATCCCGGTTCCTGTCCAAGCCGGTGAACGCCGGCATTACCACCCTATCTGAATCACCTCGAGAGCGGTCGGTTAGCACTCCGATCGGGAATCCATGGGACGCATCACCGGGCCAGTCTGTCGCCTTTGTCGTCGTGACGGACTCAAGCTTTTCCTCAAGGGCAGTCGCTGTGACACGGGCAAGTGCGCGTTCGAACGCCGCCCCACTCCTCCGGGCATGGTCCAGAAGCGCCGCTCGAAGCCGACCGAATACGGTCTTCATCTCCGCGAGAAGCAGAAGGTGAAGCACTACTACGGTGTGCTGGAGCGTCAGTTCCGGACGTACTTCGCCCGGGCCGAGCGGGGGAAGGGCAATACGGGGGAGTCGCTGATGTCGCTCCTCGAGCGTCGGCTCGACAATATCGTTCATCGCATCGGGTTTGCTCCGTCCCGTGCTGCCGCCAGGCAGATGGTGATGCACGGCCACATTACGATCAACGGGCGGCGGGTCGACGTCCCCAGCTACTTGGTCAAGGCCGGGGATTTGCTCCGCATCAAAAACCGCACGAAGAGCCTTCAGCTCGTTCACGCATCGCTCGCGTCGAATCGTCGTGACGTCCCCGATTTTCTCTCCCGGTCTGATGTCGGTGTGCCGGAGGGGCGGGTCGATCGTCTCCCTTCGAACGACGACGTATCGATTCCGGTGCAGACCAATCTGATCATCGAGTTGTGCTCCAAGTGATAGCTTGAATTGCTCGGGTGATCACCCGGGTGGTTGTCCGGCAGCGAGAGAAGCCTCGCTCCGGGGCGGAGGGCGGAATCTACCCTCCGACGAAGTTTGTCGCTGGTGGTCAGACTCCCCTTTAGAAATCATCATCGCGGCCTGACGTGGCCGCCCCGTTTCAGATACAGGCAAGGAGAATCGTATGCACATCCGTTGGCGTGGACTCGAACTTCCCAGCTCGGTCACGCCCGATGCCAAGACGCTCACGGGGACGTACGGCAAGTTCGTTGCCGAGCCGTTTGAGCGTGGATTCGGCACGACGGTTGGCAATAGCCTCCGGCGCGTGCTCCTTTCGAGCCTCGAAGGGAGTGCTGTGACTCAGATCAAGGTAGGCAGCGCCCTTCATGAGTTCAGCACCGTCAAGGGTGTTCTCGAAGACGTGACCGACATCGTGCTGGCGGTGAAGAGCTTGGTCGTCAAGAACCACAGCGACTCGACCCGCGTGATTCGGGTGGAGAAGAGCACGAAGGGCCCCGTCACCGGTGCCGATGTGCAAACTGACGAGGCGGTTGAGGTGGTCAGTAAGGACCTTGTTCTGGCCACGCTCACCGATGATGTTCCCTTCGAACTCGAGATGGTTGTCGAGAACGGTCGCGGCTACGTGCCGGCCAGCGAGCACAGCCCGGACACCCAGGAAATCGGTATCATTCCCGTCGACGCCGTTTTCAGCCCGGTGACCCGCGTTCGTTACGAGGTCGAGGAGACCCGCGTCGGGCAAAAGACGAACTACGACAAGCTGACGATGGAGATCTGGACCGACGGCACCGTGACGCCCGAAATGGCGCTGGTCGAGGCTGCGAAGATTCTTCGCAAGCACCTCAACCCGTTCGTCGGCTACACACAGCAGGGTGCGGCCGTGAACCTGCCTCCGGTCATCGACTGGACCAAGATCACGCCGGAGCCGTCGACCGTCCTGACTTGGGAAGTGCCGCAACTGGAGCTTTCCGTTCGGGCGCAAAACTGCCTCTCGAGCGCCGGCATCCGCAAGGTCTCTGAACTCGTTGTTCTGACCCGCGAGCAGATCCTCGAAATGCGAAACGCCGGGGATCAGACCGCCGACGAGATCGAGGCCAAGCTTAGCGAACTGGGGCTCAAGCTCGGCATGTTGCCGGTTGAGGCCTGATTCCCGTCGGCCGGCCCGAGGCTTTTCGCTTCTGGCGACCGAATCCCACTCACCACCCTTTCCACCAACCACCGACAGTTCCGGCCTCACTGCCCGGCCCCTAAGCTGTCCGCCTGAAGGATTCTCCCATGCGCCATCGTCGTAAGGGCCGTGTGCTCGGCCGCAGTCCGTCTCACCAGCGTGCCCTTCTCCGCAACTTGGCCGCGGCGCTCATGCTCACCGAGCGGGAGTACGAAACTGGTGAAGTGGGGGCCCCGAAGGTGGCTGGTCGTATCATCACGACCGTGGCCAAGGCCAAGGAAGTCCGGCCGGTTGTCGAGCGCTGCATCACGATTGCCAAGCGTGGGCTGAAGTCGATCGATCAGGCCAAGGAGTTCGGCACGACCGCGGCACGCGACTCCGCTGCCTGGAAGCAGTGGCGTGAGAGTGATCAATGGCAGAAGTGGGCGCAGGCCATGGCCCCCGCCGTCACCGCCCGCCGTCGGGTGGTCAGGCTCCTCGGCGACAAGCAGGCGGCCCGCATTGTTTTCGAGCGGATCGCTCCCCGATTCGTCGATCGGCCCGGCGGCTACACCCGGATTCTCAAGCTCGCTACCCCCCGGCTCGGCGACGCCGGCCCGCGCGCGGTTTTGGAGTTCGTCGGCAGTGGACCGCAGGTTGAGCTTGGGGCTGCCCCGCAGGTGCAGGCTCGCCGTCCCTCCAAGGGCGCTGGCGCCACCTGAGGCGGTTGCCTTTTGGGAAACCTGGCCGCCAAGTGTCGTTTCAGTGGTGGCCTAGTGGCTGCAGCCGGCCCGGCCGGGACTCGTTTCTCGCTCCGGACGCGTTCCCGAACGCTTCCGCGGCCACTTTCGCCCGCTTCCAGGCCATTCAGGATGGAACCTGCGGTTGCGTGGTGGATTGCGTCGATGAAAAAGGATAGACTTTTGTTAACGCGATGCGATTGGCCGTGCGTTGGCAGGGAGGGGGCAAGCTCTCTGCCGTAGGCGGGTTTGTGGTCAACATCTGGGCTTCGGTCCGGTTGATGGCTGGGGCTCGCCGCTTGCACCCCGCACGCCGGAGGTCGGCCATGGCGAGGCACGTACATTCTGGGCGGTGTCTATCGAAGTCCGCCTGTCTGGGCGTGCACCTGCTCATCGTTGTCTGCCTGGCTGCGGTTGCTCCGTTTGCCGCTGCCGCCCGCGAAAAGGATGAGCACTTCGGCCTGCCGGAGGTGAAGTTCATCAATGAGCAGGTTGCGGCCGGGTGGTCTGATGCCAAGCTCAAGCCTGCGGAGCCCGCCTCGGACCAAGAATGGTGCCGTCGGGTCCATCTCGACATCATCGGCCGTGTGCCGACCGTCCGGGAACTCGACGATTACGTCGCCGACAGCTCGCCTGCAAAGCGGGCCAATCTCGTCGGACGACTCCTCGGAGACGATTACATCGACGAGTATGCCCGCAACTGGGCAGATGTCTGGACGACCGTGCTCGTCGGTCGGAGCCTGGAGAACGACAACGTCAACCGCAGTGGCATGCGGCAGTGGTTGCGTCGGTCGTTTTCAAAGAATGTCCCATACGACCGGTTCGTGTCCGATCTCGTGACCGCCACGGGGGTCAACAAGGCCGGTGAGAAGGGCTTCAATGGGGCGACGAATTTCCTCTCTGGGAAACTCGAAGACAATGGCATTCAAGCCACCGCCAAGACCGCTCAGGTGTTCCTCGGCCTTCAGGTGCAGTGCACGCAGTGCCACAATCATCCCTTCAACAAGGGAAAGCAAAACCAGTTTTGGGAGTTCAATGCCTTCTTCCGTCAGGTGAGGGCGTTGCGGCAGTTCGAGGGGACCCGTGACGTCCAGGCAATCGAACTCGTCGACGAGGATTGGGCCGGCGAGGGGGGCAACGCCTCCCAGGCCGAGCTTTACTACGAACTCCGCAACGGGCAGATGAAAGTCGCCTATCCGGTTTTCATCGATGGGACGACCGTCGATTCCACTGGCTACCTCCCGGCGAAGATGGATGATGGCACTGAGTATGGCGTCAACCGTCGTCAGGCGCTGGCGCAACTCATCGTCGACAGCCCGCTGATGCCCAAGGCCGCGGTGAACCGGATCTGGAGCCACTTCTTCGGCTACGGTTTCACCCGGCCTATCGACGATCTCGGCGAACACAACGCCCCATCGCATCCAGAATTGCTCGATGGCTTGGGCGAGCGTTTCCGCGGACAGAGCTTTGACACGAAAGAGCTGATCCGATGGATCACGCTCTCCCACGCCTACTCACTTTCCAGCCGGATCGGCAAAGGCAACGCTGCCGATGATCCGGCCGTGGGAGAGAAGCCGAAGTTCTCCCATTTCTATCTCAGGCAGATGAGGCCCGAGGAGCTCTATCAGTCGCTGCTGACCGCCACAGAGGCCGACCAGGCTGAGGAGAAGGGGGAGAAAGCGGCCCGCAAAAAGGACGAATGGCTCTCGCAGTTCATCATCGCCTTCGGCACCGACGAAGGAGACGAGGCAACCACCTTTAATGGCTCCATCCCTCAGGTGCTGATGATGTTCAACGGTGATTTGGTCAAGACGGCAACGGGGACGGGCAAGGGGGGCTTCCTCGACCGTGTTGCCGCCTCCGACATGACAAACGCTCAGCGGATCGACTCCCTCTATGCCGCGGCGCTTGCCAGGAAGCCGACGCGCAAGGAAATCAAACTTGCCAATCAGATGATGGTCGCCCGCAAGGGGGATGCCATCAGTGCCCTCCAGGACATCTGGTGGGCCGTTCTCAATTCCAACGAGTTCATCATCAACCACTGATCCCCACACTGATCCCTGGTCCGGTCAAAGCCAAGACGCCCCACCGCTCCCCTCACCCCTGTCCACCCCGAGGATTCCCTCCATGTCCGCCTCCAGCCGTTTCATCGACGGGATGAGCCGCCGACACTTCATGAGCCATGTCGCGGGCGCAGCGGCCCTCGCCGCCCCGGCGACGGCCTTCACCAACTCGATTCTCGCCAATGCCGCTGATCTGAAGAAGCGGCACAAGGCGGCCATTCTCCTCTGGATGGGGGGCGGCCCCAGCACCATGGACATCTGGGATCTCAAGCCGGGGGCGGCGACCGGCGGTCCCTTCAAGCCGATCTCGACGAGCGCTGACGGGATTCAGATCTGCGAGCACATGCCGCTGATGGCCCAGCAGATGCACCACATGTCGCTCGTGCGATCGATGAGCACCCGCGAAGCAGACCATATGCGCGGCCGCTATTACATGCACACGGGCTACGTGCCGAATCCCAACGTCGAGCACCCCAGCTACGGCGCCGTGATTGCCCACGAACTGGCGGACCAGGTGCCCGATCTGGAGATCCCCCCCTTCGTCTCCGTAGGCAGTGGGAGCGTTGGCCCGGGATTCCTGGGAATGTCGTGGGCGCCGTTCGTCGTCGACTCCAACGGCAATGTCCGCAACCTCGACATGGGGATCGATCCGACGCGACTGTCGCAGCGGCTGGAGATGCTTTCGGCGATCGAAGAAAAGTTCATCGGCGAGAAGCGCGGGGCCTCGTCCGACGACCACGCCAAGGTTCTCTCCAAGACGGTCAAACTCATGACGAGCGACCAGATGGAGTCCTTCAAGGTCATGAAGGAGCCGAAGGATGTCCAAGACCGCTACGGCAACACCGGTTTCGGTCGGGGCTGTCTCATGGCCCGCCGGTTGGTGGAGCAGGGGGTGCCGTTCGTCGAGGTCGATCTCGGCGGCTGGGACAACCACGCCGACATCTTCAAGACGCTCTCCGACAACAAGCTTCCGGAACTCGATAAGGCCATGGCGGCACTTGTCTCCGATCTTGCGGAGCGTGGTCTGCTCGACGACACGGCAATCATCTGGATGGGGGAGTTCAGCCGGACCCCGAACATCAACGGCAACGGGGGGCGTGATCACTGGGCCCGCAGTTGGAGCGTGGCCGTCGGTGGTGCCGGCTTCAAGCGCGGGGTGGTCGTCGGCGAGACGAGTTCCGATGGCAAGGAAGTGGTGACGGAGCCGTATTCGGCCCAGGACCTCATGGCCAGCGTGCTGAAGTCGCTCGACATCTCCCTGGAGACGACGTTCACGGCCAAGAACGGCCGGCCGATGAAGATCGCCAACGCCGGCAAGGTGATCAAGGAGCTGTTCGCCTGAGCCCTCCCGCCGACGGGGCAGGGGTCGAACGGTCTCCGGCCGGTCGGGGCAATGGCTCGGTGGCCTCCGCCCGGGAGGCTGTCGTGACGGGCAACGTCCCCGGTCCATCGGTCAACAACCTCTCGCAGGAAGCCTCTCCCGCCAGCCAGCCGCGGGCCGGCGGCGTTGCATCGCTCCCGGGGACGGTTCGTCCGGTGCTCCTGCTCGTGCTGCCGGCACTTCTCGAGCAGGTGCTCGCGATCTCGGTCGGCTTCACAGACAAATGGCTGGCGGGAAATCTCCTCGAAGGCCCTGCGTTCCTGGCGGCGGTCGGGCTGGTCGGCTACGCGCTGGGGTTTCTTCCGGGGCTGTTCGCGGTTCCGGCGGTGGCGGCGACGGCCCTGGTGGCCCGGTGCGTCGGCGGCGGGGATCTCATCGGGGCCCGGCGGGCTGCCGGGCAGGCGTTTGTCGTCGGGAGTGTGTTGGTCGGGGTTGTGGCGCTGGCAGCCGCCCTGGGGGGGAGGTGGCTGGTGATGCTCCTCGGGTTGCCCGCCGCGAGCACCGGACTGGCGATGGAATACCTGGAGATCGTCATTCCGGCACTTCCTGCCATGATGATCATCGGCGTCGGGGTGGCGATCCTCCGTGGTTCCGGCGACATGGTGGCGGGCTTGATGTCGATGACGGTCGTCAACCTCGTCAACGCCGGCGCCAGCTACGCGTTGGCGGCCGGGGTGGGTGGGCTTCCCCGCCTCGGCTGGCATGGACTGGCCTGGGGAACGCTCATCGGCTACGGCTGTGGGGCCATCTGCACGCTGTGGCTTCTCACTCGCCGTGACCGGCAACTCCGCCCCGCCCCCGGCGATCTCGTTCCCGACCGCCACTGTCTCAGGCGTATCCTCTCGGTGGGACTGCCGGCGGGGATGGACGCGATCGGCAACGCCATCTGCCATCTGTGGTTTCTTTCGGTCGTCAACCGGCTCGGGGACGTCGACGCCGCCGCGCACGCCGTCGCCATCACCATCGAATCGCTCGCCTTCCTGCCGGGAAGTGCCTTCGGGCTGGCTGCGGCCACGCTTTCCGGGCAGTTTCTCGGTGCCCGGGACGAGCGCCGCGCCCGGCAGAGCGTGTGGTTGGCCGCCGCCGGGTGTGTCGGATTGATGTCGGCGATGGGGGGGCTGTTCCTCGTCGCCGCGGATCCGCTGGCCGGCTGGTTCGTGGGGGGGGAGGGGCGACAGTCAGAGGTGGCGTCATTGACGGCCCGACTCGTGCGGATTGTCGCCTTCGCCCAGCCCCCTCTGGCAATGCTCATGGTCTTCTCTGGGGGCCTCCGCGGCGCCGGAGCGACGCGCCCGCCGCTGTTGGTGAACTTCCTCGGGATGATCGTCGTCCGCCTGCCGCTGGCGATGCTTTTGGCCTGGCCCCAGGTGCCGCTGCCGGGGGGCGCGACGATCGATGGCTGGGGATGGGGGGCGGTAGGGGCCTGGTACGCGATGGCGATCGACCTCACTGTCCGCGGCGTGGCAATGGCGTTGATCTTCTCGGGAGGGAGGTGGGCGCGGGCCGGCGATTGATCGCTCCGGCATCGATCTCAGGGGGCTGGGGCGGGATTGCCATGGTCCCCCGCCGCGTCGACGATACACTCCAGGGACTTTTGTCGTCGAAAGGCCCGGCATGCCGGAGCCCTGACGGCCCCACCCGTCGCTTCCCGAACGAGCCCGCCCGCGGAGCCCCTCGATGGCCGTGGATCTTGATGTCGAACAGTGGACGACCGGCGACGCCACGGACCTCTACGAGGTGTCGCGTTGGGGGAATGGTTACTTCTCGGTCGGGCCAAACGGCCACCTTCTCGTCCATCCCGACAAGGATCCGACGAAGAGCATCGATCTGAAGTCGCTCGTGGACCGGCTCCAAGTGCGCGGGATCGACCTCCCCATCCTCCTCCGCTTCGCCGAGATCCTCCAGCACCGGCTCGGCGAGATCCACGGGGCCTTCGCGACCTCGATGAAGGAGGCGGGATACCGGGGCGACTATTGTTGCGTCTATCCGGTGAAGGTGAACCAGCAGCGGCAGGTGGTCGAGGAGGTGCTTCAGTTCGGCCGGCCATACCGCTTTGGCCTCGAGGCGGGCAGCAAGCCCGAACTCCTCGCCGTCATCGCGTTGGCCGACAACGACACGCCGATCATCTGCAACGGCTTCAAGGATCCGGAGTTCATCGAGACGGCGATGCTCGCGCAGAAGATCGGGCGCAACATCATGCCGGTCGTGGAGCGGTTTTCCGAACTGCAGATGATTCTCGAATACGCCGAAAAGCTCGGTGTCCGCCCGCGGATCGGGATGCGTGTCAAACTCGCCGCCCGGGGGAGCGGCCGTTGGCAGGCATCGGGCGGGTTCCGCAGCAAGTTCGGGCTGACGGCGGGCGAACTCCTCCGCGGGCTTGAGGTGCTCTCCGCCCGCGACATGCAGGACTGCTTTCAACTGCTCCACTTCCATCAGGGAAGCCAGATCACCAACATCCGCCACATCAAGGCGGCGCTCACCGAGGCGTCGCGGATGTACACGGAACTGGTGAAGCGGGGCGCCGGGCTGCGCTTTCTCGACGTCGGTGGCGGCCTGGGAGTCGATTACGACGGTTCCCAGACCAACTTCGAATCGAGCGTCAACTACAGCCTCCAGGAGTATGCCAACGACGTTGTCTACCACGTTCAAAACGCCTGCGATGAGGCGGGCGTGCCCCATCCGACGATCATCTCCGAGAGTGGTCGCGCCGTGGTGGCCTACCACAGCATGCTCATCTTCGGCGTGCTCGGGATCTCGGAGCACGGCGGGAATGGCGAGGTGACCGAGCCGGCGGCAGAAGCCGAACAACCGCTCCACGACCTCATGGAGACCTACCAGAATCTCAACATCCGCAACCTCCTCGAGAGCTACCACGACGCCCAGCAGGCGCTCGACACGGCGATGAGCCTGTTCGCCAGCGGTTACCTCCCGCTCGACCAGCGGTCGTCGATCGAGAACCTCTACTGGTCGATCTGCCGGAGGATCAGCAAGCTCTCGAAGCAACTCGACTTTGTCCCTGAGGAACTCGAGGGGCTGACCGCAGCCCTCTCCGACACCTACTTCTGCAATTTCTCCCTCTTTCAGTCGATTCCCGACAGCTGGGCAATCAAACAACTCTTCCCGGTGATGCCGATCCACCGCCTCAACGAGCGTCCCACCCGGGAAGCCGTGCTTGGCGACGTCACCTGCGATTCCGACGGCAAGATCGACCAGTTCATCGATCGGCGCGACGTGAAACGCACCCTGCCGCTCCATGCCTGGCAGAATGAGCCCTACTACCTCGGGGCTTTCCTCATCGGTGCCTACCAGGAGATCCTCGGCGACCTCCACAACCTGTTCGGCGACACCAACGCCGTCCACGTCAGCACCGATGCCAGGGGAGAAGTCGTCCTCGATGCGGTGATCAAGGGAGACACCGTCAGGGAGGTGCTCGATTACGTCGAGTTTGACCCCGAGCACCTCGTGCAGCGACTCCGCGATGCGATCGAGCAGGCGGTGCGCGAAGGGCGGATCTGCGATCAGCAGGCCGGTCGATTCCTCCGGTTCTATGAGGAGGGATTGGGGGGCTACACCTATCTCGAGGAGCCCACCCGCCCCTGACACCCACTGAGGATCGCCGCGCCTCCGCCAGCGGCATGGCCCTCGGGGAGCGGTTGCTGCCCGGGGTGGCGGAAGGGCTTTCGATCCCGGGCAAACCACCGCGCAATCCCCAGGAAAAGAGGGCTCGCTGCGTCTGGGAGAGGTTGGTAGAGTCCGGGCCAATCTCCGGAGTCAGCGCCGTGTCACATTCCCGCCGTCGGTCCCTGTGGGTCAGCGCCTTGGCCGTGTCGGCCGCCCTTCTCGGGCTCCACCCGGTCGCCCCGATCCACGCTCAGGCACCGGCCGGGGCGCGCCCGGCAACCGGCGCTCAGGCGCCTCCGGTCGCGGGGCGGCCACCCCAGCAACCCGCCGCACCTGCCCCTCAACAGCCCCGTGTGGCTCAAGTTCCTCAAGGCCCTGGACGTCCGCCGGCACAGGGGGCCGCTCCCCAGCAGCGCCCGCCGCAACCGACCGTTCCCCAGCTCTCCCCGGAAGCCGCGGCAGCGCTCGAGAGGCTCCTGACGGCCTGGGAAGCGCGGAATGCCGCGGTGAAGACCTGGTCGTGCGATTTCTACAAGTGGGAATACAACGCCTTCGGTCCGGTTGGCCCCAGCGGGGATCGCCTCGCGTTTGCGGAGAGCACCGGCGAGATCAAGTACGCCATGCCAGACAAGGGGCTGTTCCACGTCAAGGAATCGAAGCAGTGGAACGCCCAGACGTCGCGTTACGAACAGCGTCCGGGCGATTCGGGTGAGCACTGGGTGTGCAACGGCACGAGCATCTACGAGTTCCGTCACGGCGACCGGCAACTGCGAGAGACGAAGC
>CANGGC010000013.1 GCA_947453125.1 Planctomycetaceae bacterium
CACAGCCACAAATACGACCCGATCACGCAGGAAGATTTCTTCCGGATCTACGCGGTCTTCAACAACACCGCCGATGCCGACCGCGGCGACGACACGCCGGTGCTCGAGTTTTTCACCCCCACGCAGGAGGCGGAACGGACGCGGATCGCGGCCGCGATTGCCGACACCGAGCAGGTGCTCGCCACCGACACTCCCGGGACCGTCGCCGCCGGTGAGGCTTGGGATCAGGCGTTCCCTCGGTCTGTCGGCTGGACAACGGCCCTGCCGACGGCCGCTTCGGCAGCCCCCTTCCCGGCGGCAGAATCCGCGGCCCTGGCCGCGACGATCGATGCCGACGGGACGGTCCATCTCCCCGCGGTCGGCCCGCGTGGCGTGGCGCGGATCGAGTTTCCAGAAGGGGTTCCTGCCGGGGAGATGCTTGCGGCGCTTCTGCTCGAGTTCCCTGGCGACGCGGCGCTGCCGGGAGGGTCGTCGGGGCATGCCGGCAATTTCGTCCTCACCGGGATCACCGCGCGGCTCGAGCCTGTCGATGCGGCGGCGGCACCGCGGGGAAGGTTCGTGCGCATCGAGCTCCCTGGCAACGAGAGGATCCTTTCGCTGGCCGAGGTGGAGGCCTTCCGCGGTGTCGAGAACATCGCCCGTGGCAAGCCGGCGACGCAGGCGTCGACAACGCTCGACGCCCTGGCAGGTCGGGCGGTTGACGGCGTCACCGAAGGGGGCTTCTTCGTCGCCAACTCCGTCACCCACTCCGCCACGCAGGCCGATCCGTGGTGGGAGGTCGATCTTGGCGCCGAGGAGCCCCTCGATCGGATCGTCGTCTGGAACCGGACCGATAGCGGCGTCGGAACGCGCCTCGCTGGAGCGCGGGTGATCCTTCTCGACACAAACCGGCAGCCGGTCTGGCAGACGGTCCTCGAGACGGCTCCGGAGACGAGCGTGGCGCTCGGGCCGGCTGGGGGGCGTGAGGTGCCGCTGGCGGTGGCATTCGCCAGCCGTTCGCAGGAGGGATTCCCGGCAGCGAAGGTGCTCGCTCCGGCTGATGAGAAGAAAGAACTCGACGGTGGCTGGGCGCCCGGTGGGGCTGCCCCGGCGACGCTCATCGTGGCGCCGGCAGAGCCGGTGTCGGTGAAGCCAGGGGAGCGGCTCATCCTCTCCCTCCGCGCCCGTTCCAAGCATGACAATCACACGATCGGTGTGGTCCGCGTCGCGGTTTCCTCAGAGCCACGCGTGAAGGAATGGGCGGGAGTGCCAGCCGATGTGATCGCGATTCTCGTCAAGCCTGCGCAAGAGCGGAGCGACGCCGAGAAGGCCCGGCTCGCCGACCACCACCGCCGCGTCGTTGCCACCGAGACTGCTCCGGCCCGCGAGCGGATGGCGGCGCTTTCCGGAGAGCTTGCCGCCATCAAGCCGGCGAAGGTGCCGGTCATGGAGGAGCTTGCCGCCGTCAATCGCCGGGTGACGAAGCTCCAGCATCGGGGCAACTGGCAGGATCTTGGGGCCGAGGTCGCGGAAGGGGTTCCGGAAGCGTTTCAGTTGCCTGTGGCGCCATCGGAGGCTGGTCGGATCGACCGGCTGGCGCTGGCGAAGTGGCTCGTCGACCCGGCCAATCCACTCACGGCCCGGGTGACGGTGAACCGGCTCTGGGAGCGTCTCTTCGGGACTGGCCTGGTGTCGACGAGCGAGGAGTTCGGCAGCCAGGGGGATCTGCCGAGCGATCCACAGCTCCTCGATTGGCTTGCCGTCGAGCTCGTGGCCCGGGGCTGGGACACCAAGGCGATCCTCCGCGAGATCGTCACCAGCGCCACCTACCGGCAGACCTCGAAGGCCGATCCGGCGGTCGTCGCCCGCGATCCCGACAACCGACTTCTGGCGCGTGGCCCGCGCGTCCGCCTCTCCGCTGAAGTGATCCGCGACCAGGCCCTGGCAGCCGCGGGGCTCCTGTCGCGGAAGAAGGGGGGGCCGAGCGTCAATCCGCCGCAGCCCAACCTGGGGCTCACGGCAGCGTTCGGCGTGGGAATCGACTGGCAGACGAGCCCGGGAGAGGATCGCTGGCGGCGGGCGATCTACACGACCTGGCGGCGGAGCAATCCCTATCCCTCCATGGCCGCTTTCGACGCCCCCAACCGCGAGGTCTGCACGATCCGCCGCCCGCGGACGAACACGCCGCTCCAGGCGCTCGTCACCCTCAACGATCCGGTCTATGTCGAGGCGGCCCAGAGCCTGGCCCGGCGGATGGTGACGGAGGGAGGATCGACCGATGCCGAGCGGGTAATCCGCGGATTCCGGCTCGTGCTCGCCCGGCAGCCGTCCCCGATCGAGGTCGATCGGCTCATCCGGCTCCATGCCGAGGCGCTGGCCGATTACCGGCAGGCGCCGGAGGAGGCGCGGAAGCTAGCCACCGAGCCACTCGGCCCCCCCCCTGCCGACCTCGCCGATCTCCCTGATCTGGCCGCGTGGACGGTGGTGGCCAATGTGATTCTCAATCTCGACGAATCGTTCATGTGCCCGTGAGCGGAGGAACCTGCCCCATGGATCCGATCTTCGAACAGAAGTGTCTCGCCACCCGCCGTCACCTCCTCGGTGGCCTGGGAGGGGGCATCGGTGGACTGGCCCTGGAAGCGCTCCTCGGACGCGCGGCGCCGTTCGGCCGCGAGGCGCGGGGGATCGAGAGCGAGGCAAACCACGGTCACGAGCTTCCCGCCGATCCGCTCGCTGCGCGGGTGCCCCACTTCACCCCGAAGGCGAAGCGGATGATCGTCATCCACCTCACCGGCTCGCCCCCCCATCTCGATCTCTACGACCACAAGCCGGAGCTCGTGAGGCATTCCGGCGAGGATTGCCCGGCCGAGACGATCAAGGGGAAGACGTTCGCCTTCACCAGCGGCACGCCGAAGCTCATGGGGACGCCGCGGAGCTGGAAGCGGTGTGGGGAGAGCGGCATGGAGCTCTCCGACGCGCTCCCCAATCTCCAGCGCGTGGCCGATCGACTCTGCCTCGTACGGAGCATGCACACCGACCAGTTCAACCATGCCCCCGCGGAGCTTCTCCTCTACACCGGCGCCGCCCGCTCCGGCCGGCCGAGCCTGGGGAGCTGGGTGACCTATGGCCTGGGGAGTGAAAACCAGAATCTCCCCGGCTTCGTCGTCCTCATCTCCTCGGGCGTGCAGCCCAACGGTGGCACGAGCAGTTTCGGATCGGGCTTCCTCCCGAGCGTCTATCAGGGTGTGCAGTGCCGGTCGCAGGGGGATCCGGTCCTCTATGTCTCCGATCCCCCCGGCATGGACCGGAAGACGAGACGCCAGAGCCTCGATGCCCTCAAGGATCTCAACGAGCTGCAGGCTCGCGAGCTCGGCAACGCCGAGACGCTCACCCGCATCGCGCAGTACGAACTCGCCTATCGGATGCAGACGAGCGTGCCGGAGGTGATGGACATCTCCCGCGAGCCGGCGAACGTCCTCGAGGCCTACGGCGCGAAGCCCGGCCAAGCGAGCCTTGCCAACAATTGCCTCCTCGCCCGGCGACTCGTCGAGCAGGGGGTGCGGTTTGTCCATCTCTTCGACTGGGGCTGGGACTTCCACGGCACCGGCCCCGGCGAGGACATCCGCGACGGATTGACCAAGAAAGCGGCGACATTCGACAAGCCGGCCGCAGCGCTCATCGAGGATCTCGAGGCCCGCGGCCTCCTCGACGACACGCTCATCCTCTGTACGGGGGAGTTCGGCCGCACGCCGTTCCGCGAGGGGCGCACTGCCGGAGGCGACGTGCTCGGCCGCGATCACTTCCCTGATTGCTACTCGATCTGGATGTGCGGCGGCGGCACGAAGCCGGGATTTGTCCATGGGGCGAGCGACGATCTCGGCTTCAAGCCGGCGGTCGACCCGGTCCACGTCCACGATCTCCAGGCGACCATCATGCACCTCCTCGGCTTCGACCACACGAAGCTCACCTGGCGGTTTCAAGGGCGCGACTTCCGCCTCACTGACGTCCATGGCACGGTCGTCCGGTCGCTCCTGTCGTGAGGGCCCCGGCCGTGGGACGCAGGCGTCGGTGGCTGACGCTGATCGTGATGGCGGCTGGAACGCTGATGGGGCTTTGTGGCGCGGGGCTGGCCCATGGCGCGGCCGACCCTGACTTGCGGCAGCGGCCTGAAACGCACCCCGCCCTCCAGGCCAGCAAGCCCGCCCTCAGCGCAGCTCTTCTTCGGTCGGGATCGACCGGCGGCCACGGAGGCGGAAACGGGCCAGGGCGATCAGGCTGGGGACGAGGAGCAGCCAGCCTCCGCCGTTGAGGCAATCCTGGACCGGAAGGGGGAGGTGGCTCGTGACGGGATCGAGGAGATCGTAGGCCGGCTGGAGGCGGTCGTTGACCACCTTCCAGCGCAACAAAAGCCGGCGGAGGATGGGGCCTTCGTCGGCGCCCAGCTTCTCGATCTTCTGCTGGAGTCCGGGGAGGCCGTCGGGGGCGGCCGCAGCGGCAGCGGCCCGGCGATTGGCCGCGGCAACCCTCCTGGGCACCTTCCCGTCGACTCCCTTCTCGACACCGACGAAGAAACTGAACACAAGCGAGAGCATCGCCATTGCGAAAATATTGAGAAACAACTGGCTCAGGAAGACGAGCATCCCGACCCGGAAGTGGATCTTCCAGAGCAGCACCTGGACGGTCCCGCCGGCGCAGAGGGCGAAGAGGACGGGGAGATAGCGGATCAGCGGCACGTAGCCGAGCACATGCCACTTCAGCCCCATCGGTTCGCGGAGCCAGGTGAGATAGGTGTAGTTGGGGGGGAAGGCGATGCCGAGGCGCGGATCCTGCATGAGCCGGGCGAAGCCGTAGCCGGAGAGGTCGTACACGAAGAAGACGGTGAGCCAGATCGCGAACACGGTCTTCACGGCAGCGAGGATCGTCCCCGGCCCTTCCTCCGTCCAGAAGGCGGTGGTGCGCATGAGGATGAAGACGGCGATCGGGAGCATGAGCAGCCAGAAGAGAATCGGCAGGAGGGTCGTGTGTTCGATCGACTGGATCATGCCGCACCTCGTGCCGGGGGAGTCTGGAAGCTTGGTGGCGGTCGGGGAGGCGTCAGGTGACGAGCCCGCCGCTCGTGTCGAGCGTGGTCATGCCGCGGAGGGCGAGGGCCACTGCGTCGGGATTCGTCGAGAGGCGGAGGGCCTCGGTGCCGGTGATCTGGCCGGTGTGGTAGAGCTCGGTGAGATGTTGGTCGAAGAGCTGCATGCCGTTGTCGCGGTTGGCGATCGCCTGCGGGAGGCTCGTGATCCGCCCCTCGAGGATCGCCTTGCTCACCACGGCAGTGTTCCGCATGATCTCGACGACCGGGATCCGCCCCTTCTCCTTCTGCTTGTGGGTCGCCAGCCGCTGGCTGACGACGGCGACGAGATTCGTCGCCAGCTCCGTGAGCAAAAGCTCGCGCTCGTCAGGGGGGAACATGGCCACGATCCGCTGCATCGTGAACGAGGCGTTGGTGGTGTGGACGGTGCTGAAGACGATGTGGCCGGTGTCGGCCGCCTGGAGGGCCGTCCGCATCGTCTCGGCATCGCGGAGCTCGCCGACGAGGATCACGTCGGGATCCTGGCGGAGGACGCGGCGGAGGGAGTCGGTGAAGCTCGGGGTGTCGCGGCCGAGCTCGCGCTGGGCGACGAGGCTCTTCTGGGATTCGTGGAAGAACTCGATCGGATCCTCGATCGTGATGATGCGGAGGCGGCGGGTGCGGTTGAGGTGGTCGACCATCGCCGCCAGCGTCGTGCTCTTGCCGCTGCCGGTCGTCCCGGTGACGAGCACCAGTCCGCGGGGCTCCTCGGCGATCTCGTGGAGGACCGGCGGCAGGGAGAGATCGGCAAACGTCTTGACCCGCGGCGGGATCGTGCGAGCAACGAAGGCGAGGGTGTCCTTCTCGTAGAAGGCGTTGATGCGGAAGCGGGCGAGGTCGGGAATAGCGTAGGCGAAATCGCAGCTCCGTTCGCGCTCGAGCCGATCGAGGTGGGCCTCGGTGGCGACCTCGGCGATCAGCCCGCGGACATCCTCGGCGGTCACCGGCGGGGCGTTGAAGGCGACCATCGTGCCGTCGACACGGACCGTCGGCGGGCTCCCTGCCTGGACGTGGAGATCGCTCGCCTTGAATTGGACGCTCGCTCTCAGCAACCGCTGCATGTCCATCGCTCAATTGCTCCGGGAGAGAGGGCCATCATGGTAGAGAAAAGCAGATCAAGGCGGTCTTCAGCCGTGAGCCGTGGTGGAGGCGGCGCTCCGGGAGCGCCACCAACTTTCCGCCCGGGGGGCATCCCAGGCCCCGGCGCAGGTGCAGCTTGCCAGCGCCATGGCCACCGCGTGAGCGTCGGGATAGCGGTCGATCGGACGCTTGGCGAGGCAGCGGCGGATGACGGCTTCGACGTCGGCCGGAACGTCGGCGCCGCGGTCGCGGAGCGGCGGCAGGGGCGCTTCGAGGTGGGCCCGAAGGGCGTCGGCCGCGGTGGCGCGAGGGAAGGGAGGAGCCCCCGTGACCATGAAATGGAGGAGGGCACCGAGGGCGTAGAGATCGGCCCGGCCGTCGATCGGCGCACCGGCGACGGCCTGCTCCGGGGCTACGTATTCCGGCGTGCCGGCAATCCCACCGTCGGCTGCCGGGGCGTGATCGGCGCCGGCCGCGGGGCCGCCGACCGAACCGAAATCGAGGAGCTTCGCCACGTCGCCGGCGCCGGTGAGGCAGGAGACGAAGACGTTCGCCGGGCTGACGTCGCGGTGGATGAACCCGGCCCGATCGAGCTCGGCGAGGGCCGCGCACACCTGGCGGCCGAGATAGACCGCCCGGGCGGCCGGCAGCGGCCCACCGTCGCGGACGAGATCGGCGACCGACAGGCCAGGGAGGTATTCCATGGCGAAAAACGGCGTGCCGTTGGCGGTGTGGCCGCCATCGAAGATGGCGATGAGGTTCGGATGGGAGAGCGATGCCGCGGCCCGCATCTCGCGCTCGAAGCGATCGGCAGTTTCGATTCCGCCGTGGCGAAGAAGCTTGAGGGCACAGGGGCGCTCGAGCACCTCGTGCTCCGCGAGATAGACATCCCCCGTGCCACCGGCGGCGAGCTTGCGGAGGAGCCGGTAGGGGCCGATGCGACCGGGACCGTCGTCACTGCCGTGCCGGCCCTGGAGCAGCCAGGCGGCGAGGGTCGCAATTGCCCCCCCCATGATGAGGAAGAGGGCATTGGCCATCACGATCTGGTGGTTGGCCAGATCGTCCCTGTCGAGGTGAAGGGTGTCGGCGTGGTGGAGCACCATGCCGTGGCAGAGGATCAGCGCGGCTGCGATTGTCATCGCGCCCCGGGCTGCCTCTGCCGGGGTGCGGGGGATGACGACGCCGTAACAGACCATGAGGAAGAGTGCCCGGATCACGCCGTTCTTCTGGACGGCGACGGCGTCGACGAGGTCGCGGCGATCGATGAGGTCGACGGTGGAGAGGTACTGGGCCGTGAGGAGGACGAGCATCTCAAAACCGAACAGCACCCCGTCCGCGAACCGCACCTGGCGGCGGGAGAGTGGCAGCGGCGAGCGGAGCAGGGCGAAGGTGAGGGCCGCGACGGCTGAGCGCACCACGAGCGACCAGATCGGCGTGTCGGAACTGGCAGCCGGGCCGCTCGCCGGGCCGAGCAGCTTCGCGACGACGAAAACGAGGTGGAAGAGCGCGAGGAAAGCGGCCACGGCGGCCAATCGGGATCGATGACGATTCATCGCGGGGCCGAGTTCGTCGGGCCCCGCGCCGAGGTCGACGACGTCGTCGTCGGGCGGCGATTCGCCGCTGTCCTGTTCGCCGTTGATCGATCGCATCGCGCTGTCCTTCCTTCGCAGCTGGAGGCACCGGGCGGGAGCCTCCGGCATCCAAGCCCTCATGAGCCCTGCCCGGGAGCAGGCTGACCGCCGCCGGTCGGTGGCGACGGCTCGGAGGGCGGCCCTTCGCGGAGCCACGACCGGGCTGTTTTGAGTTTTTCTTCCATCTGCCCTCTCCGGCCACCGAGGCGTTCCTCGAGATCCCCCACGACCCGTTCCGTCGTCGCTACGACCGATATTTCCTGGTCGTTTCCGCCGCTCAGCCAGGGCACGAACAGGTAGGCGACGCCGACGACCGCGAGGGTCGTCAACGGGATCCGCATCCGGTTGACCGTGTCGCGATAGCGACGCCAGTCGGTCCAGATGTAGTAGAGGGCCACTGGCGGCAGGAGGAACAGCGCGCCGCGCAGCGGGTCCTTCCGAAACGACAGGTTGACGAGGCTGGCGACATCGCCGGCGAGGCCGACGAGGTTCAGCCCGATGATCCCTCTGACGCCCCACGCGGCGAGGGAGTGCTGGCCGATCATGCCGCTGGCAACCGAGAGGATGAGGAGGATCAGCGACACCGTGTAGCTCGTCTCGCTGATCCAGGTCGTGGCGTTCACCAAGAGGCTGAAGCAGGCCCGGTAGGCCTTCAGCCAGGGCGTCGGCTCGGCGCGGGTCGGGCGGGCGGCCACGGGGATGGGGGGGCGGACGACGACCATCTCGGAGTCGTCATCTCCCCATCCTGGCACGTCGAGCGCCGGCTCGCGGATCGGCGTGACGGGGCTGAGTTGGTAGTCGCCGGCGGGGGGCCTCGCAGGGGGCGGGGCTGCGGGCAGGGGCTTTTTCTTCGGTGCTGCCGCGGATGGAGTCACCTTCGCCGCGCCTTCCGGCACGGTGACGCGGCGCCCGCAGGAGCGACAGCGACCGACGCGGCCGGCGAGGGCCGCGTCGACCACGAGTTGATTCCCACAGTGCTGGCAGGCGAAGGCGATCTTCACACTGAAACCCCTGAGGGACGTCCCGGAAAACTCCTGAGGGACGTCCCGGAAAACTCCTGAGGGACGTCCCGGAAAACTCCTGAGGGACGTCCCGGAAAACTCCTCAGGGATATCCCGACCAATCGCGGCTCGGCTGCGAGGGCTCACTCGCCGTGGGTGGCCAGAGGCAGTGCCATCGCGGTCCGGTCAGTCCTTCGACGCGGAGGTCGTCGCCGTCGGCTGGTGAAGGCAAGGAGTCGATCTTCGGGCCCCCTCAACCCTCGCCACAGTGTCGTCGAGGGGGAGGGGATGTCAAGGCAAGCCCCCTCCGGCACGACACGGGGAAGTCGTCGGTGAAGTCGTCATCGCGCAGGTGAACCGTGCGGATCCAATGACGAAGGCGACGGCTGGCAACTCGCCGTTCCGGAAGGCGATCGGTCTCGGCGGTCGTCGATCGATCGCTTTGCCGAGGTATGCCGATGCGGAGCGCCCCGACTCACGGACGATCGACGGCTCCTTGCCACCCTGTCGATCATCGAGGTGATCGACAGGGCGGGGGGATCGCCGAGGAGCGGGTTCAGCGGGACTTCTTCACGGGCGTCATCGGCAGGATCTTGTCGATGCCCTTCCGCGGCCCCTTCGCCTTCGTGGCCGCCTTTGACGGTGCCTTCTTCACGGCCTTCTTGGTGACCTTCTTCGTCGCCTTCTTCGTCGCGGTGGGCTTCTTCTTCGCGGCCTTCTTCTTCGCCATGGTCAATAACTCCTGCGAAACGTTCGACGGGTACCCGATCGCCGACGGCGATCAACGGTGAGCGATTCGTACCACACACAGGGGGGAAGCGACAACGGTTCTGGGTGGTGCGGAGCGCGATGACCGCCGGCGGATCCTCACCGCGACCCCAGGCGTCGGGATACGCTGGGGGATGCGCGTCCTGTCTTGCCCGATCCTTGGCCCATCGATCGATCCCATGTTCCACCTTCAGTCCTGTCTCCGTCTCGCAGCCATCAGTCTCGCCCTCCTCCTCGGCGCTGGCCGCGCGTCGGCTGCAGACCCGCGCCAGATCATCGTGGCCGATTTCACCACCCCCGCGCACGGTTGGCATGCCAACGGCTCGATCGGCGTAATCGACGTGGGTGCGGATGGGCTGTCGATGATCTGCCGCGGTGAGGATCCCTATCTCGTTGGGCCAGTCGTCGACGTTCCCCTCCCTTCCGGTGCGCGGAAGCTGCTCCTTGAGCTCGAGGGGAGCGCGGCGGGGGATATCCGTTGTTACGCCGCGGCCGAAGGGAAGGATTTCGCTGAAGTGTGGGCGGTGAACCTTGTCGCCGACGGCACAGGCAGGTTTCGGGGGGTGATCCCTGCGCTTGGCGAGCGGATCCGTTTCCGGCTCGATCCCCCCGACGGCGCCGGCCCTGTCCGCCTTCGTCGGCTCGTCGCCATCCCCCTGATCCCGCTCGCGCCGGCCGCGCCCGCCGGCAAGCCAGCGCCGATCGCCATCCCGCTCGACGCCCTGGTGGTGAAGCGGGGAGCGGTGAGCGTGGCCCACGACCCCCGCCGTTGGAACGCGCTGTCGATCTCGATCGGCGGCCGGCGGATGGCCGACAGCGATCCCGCCGAAGTGTTTTCTTTTCGGGGGGAGGATCGGGGGATCCCGGTTGACCCAAGCGTCGGGAGCCTCGAGTCACAGGTGGTTAAGGAGGGGATCGAGATCGTGGCCTCTGTGCGCGAGGCGGGCACCGGGGCCAACGCCGCCACCTGGCGTTTCACCCGGAAGATCTCCGCAGCCGAGCGCGGCGTGAACGTCGAGACGAGCGTCGAAGTCGACCGGCCGCGCGAGCTGATTCATCTGCCATGGCTCACGCTCTTTGCCGGTCGGGGGACGTTTGGGGCAGGCAAGTCGCAGGCGCTTCTGCCAGGGGTCGAATACCTCGATGACGAGCCCTCCTCGAACGAGAAGGAGATCCGCGGGCCAGCCGCCGGGCGGCAGCTCGTCGATCCCGCCAAAGTCTGCTTTCCATCGATGGTCTTCGTTGCCGACGGCCATTGGCTGGCGGTCGACTGGGAAGCCGAGGAGGTGCCGGTCTCCCCCCTCTTTGATTCCCCCGATCGAATGTTCGATTCCGGCGGCCACGTTCTCGGCCTCTGGTCGCCGGCGGCAGGGGCCTTCGAGCCGTTGCCGGCGCGCTTCGAAGGGGAGCGGGACGTCTACCGTGGCGTGATGCTCGAGCCGGGCAAGGCGATGCGGCAGAGCGCTACGATTCGCGGAGGGAGCAGCGACACGGTCCTCGCCGCGGTTGCCGAGCGAGTGCAGATCGGCGGCCTGCCGTCGCTCCCCGCGATCGATTCCGCGGCGGGGGACGACGGCGGTCTGCAGGCTGCCTGCAGGCTCCTCGCGCATGGCTGGCTCGATTCGCCTGCGCGCGATGGCACGCGCTGGCGCCACGCCGTCTGGCAGGGGCGCTTCGCGGCGCAGCCCGCCGCCGATGCGCCGGCCTGCATGCTCTGGCTCGCCGCGCATGTCGGCGATGCGGCGCTCGCCGCGCGGCTCCGTGCCACGGCGCAAGAGGCGCTCGAATCGCTGCCGGCGGGAGGAACCGGGGGCATCGGTCATCTCGCGCGGCCGGCGCTGCCGCTCCTGCTCCGCCCCGCAGTGGCCGACGACGCCGCCGTCGGCGAAGCGCTCACGGCCGCGGCGGCGCGGGCCCGGAAGATCGCCGCCGAGCTGACTGCGGCGGGGGGACGGGATCGCTACGTTGCCGGCCCGACCGACTACGCGGCAACCCTCGGCGCCGATCACTGCAACGGGTTCACGGCGCTGCGGGCCGAGGCGATGCTCGAGGGGGCTGTTCTCAGCGGCGACGAAGCGGCGATCGCTGCCGCCCTGGCCGCGCTCGATGCCGTGACGGTGGCCCATCCGGCCGGCGAAGTCCCGCGTGGGGCGCAGCCCTGGGAGATGCCGCTCCACACCCCCGACATCCTCGCCTCGGCCCGGCTGATGCGCCTGCACCTCCTCGGCCACCTTCTCGATGGCAACCCGGCCCGGCTCGAACAGGCGCGCCTGTGGGCTTGGTCGGGGGTGCCGTTTGTCTATCTCCGCGATCCGCTTCCCGGGCCGGTGGGGCGCTATGCCACGATTGGCGTCCTCGGGGCCACCGATTGGGTAGCGCCTTTATGGATCGGGCAACCGGTGCAGTGGTGCGGGCTTGTCTATGCCGGAGCCCTCCACGACCTCGCCCGTGTTTCCCCTGAAGCGTCGGAGCCATGGGGGACGCTCGCCCGTGGGATCACGCGAGCCGGACTCCAGATGACGTTTCCGATCGACGACGCTGCCGATCGCGGAGGCTTACTCCCTGACTACTGGCTGTTCGGATCGGGCCGCGGCGACGGGCCGGCGATCAACCCCGGCACGGTCCAGGCGACGCTTGCCGAGGCGTTCGAGGCCACGCCGCTGGTGACGGCGACACGGCTCACCCGGAGCCCGTCGGATTCAGCCGGCCACGTCCTCCACCTTCCAGGCGCTGTGCGCCGCACGACGTCCACCGTCGCCGCGACCACCGTCGAGGTCATGCTCTGGCCGGAAGAGCCCTGTCGGCTGATCCTGACGCGCGTGGCGCGGCTCCCGCATGCAGTCGTCTGGAATGGCGTGCCGATCGAGGCCCGCCTCCTGCCGACCGGCTGCCTCACCGTCACGGTTCCAAAGCAGGCAGGGCCAAACCGCGCCGGCACGCTCGTCATCGAATGGTGAGCGCCACCGACGCTCTCAGGGCACGCCTCATCTTCGCGCGGGATCGCGGCCTGCGATGGTGTTGCAACCCGCGCGCAAGCGGAGCGACAATCGGCGGTTGGCGCGGTGAGGGATTTCTCGAGAGGAACGTCGAGGCATGGCCATGATCAGTCAAGCGACGGTTCGGCGGGCACGATGGCTCGCGTCGATGGTGCTTGTGGTCTCTGTCGGCGCGGTGGCTGGGTCGGGGGCGAATGCCGCCGAAGCCCCGGCTCCGTCTGGTGTCCGCTTCGACCGCGACATCCTCCCGATCCTCGCCGACACCTGCTTCGCCTGCCACGGGCCCGATGCGGCCAACCGCCAGGCCGATCTCCGCCTCGACACCCTCGAAGGGGCCACCGCGCCGCGCGACGGGAGCCCGGCGATCGTGCCGGGAAACCCGGAGGCGAGCGTGCTCCTCGAGCGGCTCCGTTCCACCGATCCCGACGTCGTCATGCCCCCTCCCGGCACGAACAAGGTCGTGACGCCCGAGCAGCGCGAGAAGATCGAGGCCTGGATCGCCTCCGGCGCCCCCTACGAGGGGCACTGGGCCTACCGGCCTCTCGTCCGCCCGGTGCCTCCGGCTGCCGGCCCGGCCATCGACGCCTTCATCGAGAGAGCGCTTGCCAGTGAGGGGGTCGAGCCGGTTGGCGCAGCCGATCGGGCGACGCTCGCCCGCCGCGTCTCGCTCGATCTCACCGGCCTGCCCCCTGAGCCCGCCGAGATTGATGCCTTCCTCGCCGATCCTTCCCAAGAGGCGTTCGAGCGCTACGTCGACCGGCTCCTCGCTAGCCCCGCCCATGCCGAACGGATGGCCGCCTGGTGGCTCGATCTGGTCCGCTACGCCGATTCGGTCGGCTACCACGGCGACCAAGAGGTGACGGTGTGGCCCTACCGCGACTGGGTGATCCGGGCCTTCGCCGAGAACATGCCGTTCGACCGCTTCACGCGCGAGCAGCTCGCCGGCGATCTCCTTCCCGACAACACGCTCGATCAGCGCGTCGCCGCGGCCTACAACAGGCTGGGGATGATGAGCGCCGAAGGGGGAGCGCAGGCCGAGGAATACCTCCTCAAGTATGCCGCCGATCGGGTTCGCGATGTCTCGGGGGCGTGGCTCGGCTCGACGCTCGGCTGCGCCGAATGCCACGACCACAAGTACGACCCGTTCACGATGCGCGACTTCTACTCGATGGCGGCGTACTTTGCCGACATCGAGGAGCGCGGTGTCTACGACATCGGCCAGGGACGCGAGAGAGCCTGGGGGCGGATGGAGCTGTTCACGACGCCCGAGCAGGCCTCTGAGCTCGCGGCCCTCGACGAGCGTATCGCCACGGCGAAGCTCGACCTCGAGACCGACACGCCCTCCCTCGTAGCCGCGCGGGAGGGTTGGATCGAACGGGTGAAGCGGGATCCCTGGAAGACACTCGCACCGGTCACGAGCGCCGCCAGTGGTGGAGCCACCCTCGCCCTCCAAGACGACCGCTCGCTCCTCGTCTCCGGGCCGCGCCCCGAGACCGGCGACACGACGCTCGTCTTCGAGGTGCCCCCGGGGCCTCTGGCGGGGCTTCGCCTCGAGGCCCTCACCCACGACAGCCTGCCGCAGAAGGGCCCAGGGCGGGCCGACAATGGCAACCTCGTTGTCTCCGAGGTGACGCTCGCCCTCCGGAAGGCTGCCGCCGGGAAGGAGGCGGCGGGCCACGCCGACGACAAGGCCGTGCCGCTCACGCACGCGGTGGCGAGCTTCGAGCAGTCGGTGGCTGGCAACATCACGCCGTCGGGGAAGTGGCTGGCGGCCTATGTCATCGACGGCCAGCAGAGCGGCGACAACGTCGGCTGGGCGATCCACGAGCAGGTGGGGCGCGACCAGTGGCTCATCGTTCGTCCCGACGCGCCGGTCGAGATCCCCGCCGACACGCTCCTGGTCGTCACGATCGAGCAGCACCATCCGGTGGGCTATCAGGTGGGGCGTTTTCGCCTCGCTGTGGCGGCGGAGACGACCGATGATCCCGGCCCCGGCCTCCTCCCGGAGCCGGTCCGGATCGCCAGTGACAAGCCCGCGGCCGAGCGGACGGCCGAGGAGACGGCCCTGTTGGTCGAGCGCTTCCGGGGAAGCGCTCCGGAGCTTGCCGGTCAGCGCGAGGCGCTCGCCGCGGCGCAGCGGGCCCGCAAGGACTACGTCGACCGGCTTCCCTACATCCCGGTGACGGTGGCCGTCGAGCCACGGCCAGTG
>CANGGC010000014.1 GCA_947453125.1 Planctomycetaceae bacterium
GCCTCGCGGAATGTCGAGCAGATCAAGGCGCTCGCGACCGCGATCCGGGATCTCGGTGGCACCGTCGACCTGACACGCCACTTCGGCTTTCTCCGCAGCTGGCAGATCGTCGGGCCCTTCGACAACTCCGAGGGGAAGGGGTTTGCCACCGTCTATCCGCCGGAGGAGAGGCTCGATCTGACGGCCGCGCTCGACGGCAAGGAGGGAAAGGTGTCGTGGCAGCCGGTCGATACCGGCGACGAGTACGGGATCGTGAACGTCAATCTCTCCTATCCGCCCCCGGCGCCGCCGGCCGATGCCAAACCGGCCGAGGGACCCAAGGAGGGGCTCAAGGGGGTGATCGCCTATGCCGTCACCGAGTTTGTCTCGGCGGAGGATCGCCCCGCCGAAATCCGGCTCGGCTCCAAGAACGCCTGGAAGATCTGGCTCAACGGCAGCCCCGTCTTCGAACGCGAGGAATACCACCGGGGCATGGAGATCGACCAGTACCGGATGCCGGTGACGCTCCGCAAGGGGCCCAACACGATCCTCATCAAGATCTGCCAGGACGAGCAGCGCCGGCCCTGGACGACCGAGTGGGAGTTTCAGCTGCGGGTCTGCGACGAGGTGGGGACGGCGATCCAGCCGGCTTCAAGCCCTGTGTCCGACGCGAAGTGACCGCCCTCGCCCTCCCGCATCCACCTTTCAAAAGCCCGGAGAATCCTTCCCCATGCCCCGCCTCAAAGCGCTCCTGATCGCGATCGCCCTCGTGGCTCCGAGCCTGCGTGTCCGGGCCGACGAATGGCTGGAGTTCCGTGGTGTCGGGGGGGCGAGCCGGGTGAAGGAAGGCTCGTTGCCGGTGGAGCTGTCTGCCGCCGATGTCCGCTGGTCGGTCGACCTGCCCGGCCGCGGCCTCTCCGGAGTCCTCGTTGTTGGTGATCGGGCCTTCGTCACGACCAGCGAAGGGCCGACGCAGGATCGGCTCCACCTGGTGTGTCTCTCGGCCTCGACGGGGAAGATCCTCTGGGACAGGCAGGTGTGGGCGACCGGGCGGACGATGTGCCACCCCAAGACGAGCGTCGCCGCGCCGACGCCGTGCAGCGACGGGAAGCACGTCTACGCGATCTTCTCCTCAAACGACCTCGTCTGCTTCGACTTCGACGGCAATCTCCAGTGGCTCCGCGGGATCACCTACGACTACCCCAACGTCAGCAACAGCCTGGGGATGTCGAGCTCGCTCCTCGTCACGGCCGAGACGGTGATCGTGCCGGTGGAGAACGACAGCGAGTCGTATTCCCTCGGGATCGACGCCGCGACCGGCGAGAACCGCTGGCGCCTCGATCGTCCCAAGGGGGCCAACTGGACCTCGCCGGTGATCCTCAAGCCCGGGCTCGTGGCCCTGCAATCGAAGAAGGGCATCGATGCGATCCGTGCCGCCGACGGCTCGACCGCCTGGAGCTACGCCGACGGGGCCGACACCGTGTCGTCGAGCGCGCTTGCTGACGGCGTCCTCTACGTGCCGAGCAACGGCATCACCGCGCTCACCCTCGACCCGGCCGATCCGGAGAAGCAGCCGACGCAGGCTTGGCGTGAGAACACGCTCTCGCCGGCGACGGCCAGTTGCGTCGTGGCTGGCGACGCCCTCTACACGATCAACGGCGCCGGCGTGCTCACCGCCGGCGACCGGGCGACCGGCAAACGCCGCTGGCAGCTGCGGCTCCAGGGGCCCTACAGCGGCACGCCTGTGACCGACGGCAAGCATCTGTGGGCGGTGAACGAGGCGGGGCTCGTGCAGGTGGTGGAACTCGGGGAGAAGGAGGGGAAGGTGGTGGCCACGCTCGATCTCGGAGACGAGATCCTCTGCAGCCCGGCCGCCGCCGACGGCGCCCTCTACGTTCGCAGCAACACGAAGCTCCACAAGATCGGGCGGTAGGCCCACGAGCCTTCGTCGCCCGGATGCCGGCCGCGGTGGCGGTGGCGTCCGCCGAGACCGCCATGCTTCCGTCGTACCTCAACCGCCGTGATGTCCTCGATCTTGCCCGCCTCGCCGCTCCGGTGGCGCTGTCGCGGATGAGCTTCATGCTCATGGGGCTGACCGATGCGGTCGTCCTTGCCCGCCACGCGCCGGGGCAGCTTCCCTTTGTCCTCAACGCCTTTCTCCCGGTGGGGGTGGCGATGGGCTTCGGGTTGGGGCTTGTCATCGGCGTGCAGGTGATCACCGCCGAGTTGGCCGGGGCGGGGCGCGATCTCGAGACCGGCCGGATTGTCCGCCGCGGGCTTGTCGTGGCGCTCCTCTACGGGATCGCCTCGGCAGCGGCCTGCGCCCTCGTGGCCGGGCCCCTCCTCCGCTGGCTTGGCTTCGACGAGGCGTTCACCGTCCCCACGGCACGCTGCACCCGGATTCTCGCCTACGGCCTCCCGGCCCACATGCTCTTCAGCGCCTGTGCCTCCTATCTCGAGGCCCTCCGCCGGCCGTTGGTCGTGACGGCGATCGGGGCTGTGGCCGTGATCGCGAATCTCGGCCTCGATCTCTTCCTCGTGCCGGAGTATGGCGCCGCGGGGGTGGCCTGGGCGACGTCGCTCTCCCGCTACGGGATGGCGCTGGTGGCGCTTGCCGTCGTGGCCCGGAGCACGCCGGCGCTGGTGTGGGGGGGAACTCCGACCCCGGGGGAGTTCGCCCGTCAGAACAGCGTCGGCCTGGGGGCGGGGCTGGCCAACATCGCGGAATGGGGAAGCTTCAATCTCACCCACGTGATCGCCACGCTCGTCAGCATCGATGCCGGGGCGCTGTGGGGGCTGACGGTGCAGATGATGGGATCGGTGTTTATGATCTACGTCGGTCTGGGGAGTGCCACGAGCGTCCGCGTTGCCGAACGCTTCGGGCGTGGTGACCGGCAGGGGGTGGCAGACGCCTCGCGGCTGGGGCTGGTCGCCGCCTTGGTCGTCGGCGCGGTGATGGCGGCCACGGTCTGGAGCGCGCGCGGGTGGCTGGCCGTCATCGGGCTCAACGCCGAGGGACAGCCGGATGGAGCGCGGCTCGCGCCGCTGCTGGCCCGCCTGCTCGCGGCAGGCGCCCTGGTGACGCTCTTTGACGGCCTCCAGGGGGTCGCCTCGATGGCGCTGCGGGCCCGGGAGGTGATCTGGGCCCCGACGGCGATCCATGTCGCGTCCTACGCGATCGTGATGGTGCCGTTGTGCTGGTGGCTCGCGCTCGGGGACGGGCCGGGAAGGGGGCAGGGAGTGTGGGGCGTGCTCGTCGGCGTCGCCGTGGCATCGGTCCTGGCCGGTGTCCTCCAAGCGGTGTTGCTCGAGTGGTACACGCGCGGCGGCGGACCAGACCCGAGCTCTCGAGGCTGATCACTCCACCGGCTTCCAGCCGCGGAGGCGGCAATGGAGCTGGGCAATCTTTCCCATGAAGTGATCCATCCGGTATTTCCCGGCGGCGAGCGTCATCTGCTTCTCCGCCTCGGCGGCATCTCCCTCGGCCTCGGCGAGGAGCCCCAGGTAGAGGTGGCCGTAGCAACGCTGGTTGCGGCGGGCCGACTCGGGGCCGGCATCGGCGGCAGCGAGAACCTTCTCGACGCTCCCCTCGCCGCGGTAGAGATCGAGGACCTCCTTCATCGGCACGCGGGCATCGTTGCCGACAGGGAGGAGCTGCTTCTGCGCCGTGTCGACATTCTTGTCTCGCGCCAGACAGGCGAAGTGCCAGGTGACGTTCTCGACGTCGGCCGGGTTGACCTCCTTGTGGCGTTCGAACTGGGCGACGCCATCGGCGAACCGGTCGGCGTAGTAAAGGGCCAATCCCCGCTGCCACAGCTCCGGCTCGATCGCCGGGCGGAGCTTGACGAGCGCATCGAAGGCCTCGGCCGACTCCTTCGGCTTGCCGGCGAAGAGGAGATTGACGCCGTCGTTGAAGAGCTTGTTTGCATCGGGGGCCTGCGCGGCGGCACCGCGCGCGGTGGCGGCGAGCACGAGGCCGGCCAGAAGGCCGCGGCGGCCGAGACGGATCGTGGGGCGGGGCTGCTTGTGCATGGGATTGGGAGCGGAGGAGTCTCCGCGTCTCCCGGGAGGGGTTGAATCGGGTGGCGACCAACGACCAATGTCCGCACTCGGTGCCCGGCTGTCGAGGTCTGTGGAAGCAGGGCCGTCATCACTGCGCCTTCGGGAGGCCTTTTCCCGTGGTTCGGGCCGGCGACGGTGACACGTACCTACGAGGGGGGGCCGGAGGAGGGCGCGCTCTCGCAGACGGTCGAGGAACTGCCGCTGTCAAACGAGCCGACGCCCTCGAAGGCTGCCGGGGAGTTTCCGGTGACGGGGCAGGGACTGCAGTTCATCCCGACGGCTCGCTGACGGCGACCCATCGGAATCCGTCTATCACGGCGGTGCAGGGACGGGTTACCATCGAAGATGATCCTTGGGTCGTGCCGACCTCGGCAGTCCGACCATGTCGATTCCCCGGAGCACAGCGCCCATGCTTGTCGCCTCACGTTCCCTCCGTCGCCGTGCCCCCGCTGCCGCCGTCGCGCTGGCGCTCTTTGCCGCGGCCGGGCCGATGGCCGGAGCCTCGCATGCCAACACGTTCTCCGTTACGGACACCTCGTGGGGAACGACGACAACCGCCGGCACGCTTGCTTGGGCGATCGAACAGGCCAACACCTCGTCCGCCACCGGCAACGTGATCTCGATTGCCCCCAACCTCCTCATCGACGTCGATGGAGCGACTGCGATCGATGCCTCCCTCAATCTCGCCCAGTTCACCCGCTCGGTGACGATTCAGGGGAATGGTGCCACGCTCGTCGGCAATCCGACGTTCGTCACCAGCGGTGGCCAAACGGTCACGAAATACAAACCCGACGCGTTCGTCTCCGGGGACATCCCGGGCACGCCGTCGTTCTCGTTTGCGAAGATCGGCACGTTCAACCAGGACAACAGCGGGATCACCGTGTCGATCGCCGGCCTCAATGCCGATGGTCTCAACCGCTTCGCCCTCGTCGAAGCCGGGGCCCGGCTCGATGTCACGACCGCAGGCATCGTGAACTCCGTCAACTTCGATTTCAGCGGCAGGAACATCACGCCCGGCTTCGAGGCCCTCGCCGGCGCCACGCTCAACCTCGATCGGGTCGTGATCGACAAGGCCTACGGTCTCACGGCCATTCCCGGGGGCATCGTGGCCGGAAGCGACGCGACGATCAACGTCTCGTCGAGCACGATCCGGGATTCAAACAGCGGCCCGGCCATCGTCCTCGCTGGCGGCACCGCGAATGTGGTCAGTTCGGTGCTTGATGGCTCTGGCGGCGTGACGGTGGTCGGCGGGAGCTCGGTCGCGACCGGGACAGTGAACTTCGTCAACAGCGTCGCCTTCCTCGCCGGCCCCCTCAGTGGCGGCGGCAATGACAGCCTCGACGACAATCGGTTTCTGGCCGGCACCGGTGGCACGATCAACGCTACCGCGAGCACGATCATCGCCGACCTCGTGTCGCTCTCCGGATCTCCCGCGGCAGCCGACGGGGTGCCGCTCGACGCCGCGGGGGGAACGATCGCGCTGCGTTCGGCGGCCGTGATGGTGACCACCTACGACGCTGATGGCTTTTCGGGGCAGATCGGCTACCAGACGAGCCCCGGCGGCGTTCTCACCGCCGATGCCTATTCATGGGTCCGCCCGACGCCCGCCCAGACTGCGATCCTGCTGCCGAGCCTCTTTAGCCAGCCCTCGCTGATCACCGGAGAGCCGGGGCTGCCGGTCGACACGATCTCGGTGAGCCCGCTCATCGAAAAGACGTTTCCGTTTCCGCTGGCGAGTTGGCCGGTGGCGAACGGCGTCTTGATCGGCGTGGTGCTCGATGCCGACGGCGCGAACGTGCTCATCAACCCGATCACTACCAGCATCATCACGCTCGATGTCTTCGGGCAGGCTCGCACGACGGGTGGCCTACGGAACGCAGGGGCCGTCGAAGGCTTCCGTAGCGTTCCGGAGATCGACCCGGCATCGCTCGGCGGCGGGCTGTCGCTCCTCTTTGGGACGCTTGCCTGCTTCGAAAACCGCCGTCGGCGGCGGAGCTAGGCCGCTTCTCCTGCTCCGCCCCTAAAACCGGCCCTCCCTCGCACGCCAACTCGGCGGAATCGATGAGTGTCGAGTTTACTGGACACTCCAGTGTTGTCGAGTAAACTCGACAAGATGGAAAAAGCCGATCTCCTTCGAGTTGCCGCGGACTGGAGTCATTGGGACGCGCCGCCGCCGCGGTCCGTGGTGCGCACTGTTGCGGTGCCCCGTGAGCTTCGTCCCGGCATCGCGCTGGTGATCCAGGGGGTGCGACGCTGTGGCAAGTCGACGCTCCTCGAGCAATTGATCGACCGCTACGGACTCGACCGCTCGAAATGCCTGTTCATCAACTTCGAAGATCCCCGGCTGGCGCAGTCGCTCGACCATGCGACGCTGCAAGACCTCGTCGATGCCTTCGAGGCCGATCGGGGCCCCGGATGCACCTACCTGTTTGACGAAGTGCAGTGGGTGGATGGATGGCAGCGATGGCTGCGGGCTCAACTCGATCGCCCGAAGCAGCGGCGGTTCGTGTTCACCGGCTCCAATGCCCATCTCCTCTCGGGAGAACTCGGCTCGTCGCTGACCGGCCGGCATCATACGATCGAACTGTTTCCGTTCGACCTTGGTGAGTTTCGTGTCCTCAGGCCCAAGGCCACGCTCGAAGACTATCTCGATGCGGGCGGATTTCCCGCGACCATCGGTGCTTCAGACCACGACCGTCTCCTCCGCGGCTATTTCCAGGACATCGTCGAGCGCGACATGCGGGAGCGCGTGGGCGCCCGATCGAGCACCCCGCTGCGGCAACTCGTGCAGATGCTCTTCGAGTCAGCCGGATCGGAGACGAGCATCCGCCGCTTGGCGGCGGCGCTGGGCATCTCCGTCGACACCACCTCGCTCTACATCGATGCGGCGGAAAGCGCCTACCTCGCGATCGGTTGCCCGTTTTTCTCCTGGTCGGAGCGTCAGCGGATCGTCCGCAACCGGAAGTACTATCCCATCGACACTGGGCTGCGACGTGGATCTGTGACCACCACGGGGAACGACCGCGGCAAGCAACTGGAGTGTGCGGTCTTCCTGCTGTTACGGCGACGCTTCCGGCAGGTGCATTACTGGCGTGGCACCGGAGAGATCGATTTCGTCGTCGATCACCGGGGTAAACCGACGCCCGTGCAGGTGAGCTGGGACACCACCAAGGAGCGGGCCCGCCGCGCCGTGGACGAATTCCACGCCGCCCATCCGACCGCCGCGGAAGCGGTGTTCGTCACCGCAGAGTCGTTCGAGGCGGGCGTCCCGGAGCTTGCCTCGGCCGACGACGAGCGGGCGTGACGATCGCGGCCAGGCCACTGCCCGCCACCACGGGAACCGTGAGTCCCGCTCACTCCGCCCCGTTCCACCCGCGCCACAGCCATTCGAGGCTCTCCGGGAGGATCGCGCCGCCGTGCTTGCCGTTGTGGCCGCCGATGCCGCCGACGAGTTTGTGGTCGTAGCCGGCGAAAGCGAGGGCCTTCTCCATCTGCAGATTCGAGAGCCACCAGTGGCCGTGCCAATTGTCGAGGTCGTGCTCACCGGCCTGGAGGAAGACACGGATCGGCTTCGGGCTGTCCTTGGTCCGGCGGACGAGCGACGGATAGTGGTCGCCACCGCGGATGTCGGCGAAGCTGCCGACGTGCGAGAGCACCTTGCGGAACAGATCGGGCCGCTCGAAGGCGACGGTGAAGGCACAGATCCCCCCCGACGAGATGCCGCAGATTGCGCGCATCGCCGGATCCGTCGTGAGCCCGAGGCCCGCAGCCTTCAACCGCTCGTCGGTCGCCGCCAGAGGAAGGATCGATTCTTGGAGAAACTTGGCGTACTCGGGCGACAGCGTGTCGTACTCGAGGCTGCGGTTGGTGGCGGCCGGCTGCCAGCCGGGCTTCGGCCCCGGCACGTCGGCCCCCTCGTGGCCCGGATCGATGAAGATCGCTGCCAGCGGCGGGATCTTCCCGGCATGGACGAGATTGTCGAGAACGATCGGAGCCCGAAACTGCCCCTGCTCGTCGACATAGGCATGGCCATCCTGGAAGACCATCACCGCTAGCCCCTCGTCGCCGACTTTTTTGAGAATCGACTCGGGCGGAAGGTGGATCCAGACGCGGCGGAAGGTGCCCGGGAAGATGCCGCTGCTCTTGTGGACGAGCATCCGCGTCGAGCCCGGCTCGACGTCGGCGCCGCGGGCCGTGCTCGTGCTTTCGAGGACGTAGTCCTTGTCCCAGTCGGGATCCTGCCAGGCGCGGGCCGGGTGGGGGGCGAGGAGGGCCGCGAGCGCCACGAGGGCGATCGAGAGCGGGGCACGCATGGAAATCCTCTGAGCTGGTGAAAAATGGACGGGAGCGGGAGGGTCGCGACGAAAAGCCGTCAGCCGGCGCTCACTGCTGCTGACGATCGGCACCGGTGTCGAGGACTGCCATGAAGGCCTTTTGGGGAATGTCGACCGAGCCGACGCTCTTCATCCGCTTCTTCCCCTCCTTCTGCTTCGCCCACAGCTTCTTCTTGCGGGAGATGTCACCGCCGTAGCACTTCGCCGTGACGTTCTTTCGCATCGCGGAGATCGTCTCGCGGGCGATCACCTTCGTGCCGATGGCGGCCTGGAGCGCCACCTCGAACATGTGTCGGTCAATCTCGCCGCGGAGCTTCTTGACGATCGACCGGCCGCGGCGGTCGGCATCGCGACGGTCGCAGATGATCGACAGGGCGTCGACCTTCTTGCCGCCGACGAGGATGTCGAGGCGGACGAGATCGGCCGGGAAGTAGCCGAGGAGTTCGTAGTCCATCGTGCCATAGCCGCGCGTCACGCTCTTGAGCTTGTCGTGGAGATCGTAGATCACCTCCGCCAGCGGCAGATCGAACGTCAGCATCGCGCGGGTCGGTGAGAGGTATTCGGTCTTGAGATAGGTGCCGCGGCGATCGGTGCACAGCTGCATGATCGGGCCGATGTGCTCGACTGGGGAGAGGAAGTTCGTTCGCACGATCGGCTGACGGAATTCCTCGATCTGCCCCGACTCTGGGACATCCTGCGGGTTGGTGATCTCGATCGTCGTGCCGTCGGACTTGAGGATCTGGTAGGTGACGTTCGGCGCCGTCTGAACGAGATCGAGATCGTCCTCCTTCTCGAGCCGCTGCTGGATGATCTCCATGTGGAGGAGGCCGAGGAAACCGCAGCGGAAGCCGAAGCCGAGAGCCTCGCTCGACTCTGGAGAAAACTCGAACGAGGGATCGTTGATCACCAGCTTCTCGAGGGAGTCGCGGAGCTCCTCGAAGTTTTCCCCCTCGGAGGGATAGAGGCCGCAGTACACCATCCGCTGCGGCGGCTTGTAGCCCGGCATCGCCTTGGCGCCGTCGTCGCCCGGGATCGTGACCGTGTCGCCGATGTGGACCTGCTTGACATCCTTGATGTTGCAGACGAGGTAGCCCACCTGGCCGGCGGCGAGCTCCTCGCAGGCGCGGCGCTGCGGCACGAACTGGCCGAGTTCGAGGACCTCGTGCGTCGAGGCGGTCTCGAGGAAGCGGATCTTCTGCCCCTTCTTGATCGTACCGTCGATGATCCGCACGTAGGTGATGGCGCCACGGTAGCTGTCGTAGTGGCTGTCGAAGATCATCGCCCTCAACGTGGCTTTCGGATCCCCTGCCGGCGGCGGAACCCGCTCGACGATCGCCCCGAGCAATTCATCGATGCCGATGCCCGCCTTGGCGCTCGCTTTGATGACTTCGGTGGGGTCGATCGCCAGGCTCTGCTCCATCTCGGCGAGGACGTCGTCGACGCGGGCATGGACGAGATCGACCTTGTTGATCACCGGCACGATCGCCAGATTCAGGTTGATCGCGGCGTAGGCATTGGCCACCGTCTGCGCTTCCACCCCCTGGAAGGCGTCGACGAGGAGCACGGCCCCCTCGCAGCAGGCCAGGCTCCGCGAGACTTCGTAGTGGAAGTCGACGTGGCCGGGAGTGTCGATGAGGTTGAGCTCGTAGAGCTCCCCCTTGTGACGGTACTCCATCCGCACGGCACGGGCCTTGATCGTGATCCCCCGCTGCCGCTCGAGTTCCATGTCGTCGAGCATCTGCTCCTTGAGCTGCCGCTTCTCGACCGTTCCGGTCCATTCGAGGAGCCGGTCGGCGAGCGTGCTCTTGCCGTGGTCGATGTGGGCGATGATCGAGAAGTTGCGGATGTGCTTGCAGTCGATGGGCATGTGGGGATTGTAGCCGGGGGGGTCGTCAGGCGTCGGAGGGATGGAGGCGGAGGTGTTCGGCGCGGGCCATGCCGGCGGCGCCGACATAGCCGGCGTCGCCGCCGAGGGTGGCAAAGCGGATCGGGGTTCTCTCGACAAGCAGCGGGAAAGCACGCTCACGAACCTCGGCACGGATCCGCTCCAGGAAGGCGTGGCCGACCGGATCTGGCTCGCCGCCGAAGGTCATGGCACCGCCGAGGAGGACGATCGCGGGGTCGAGGGTGTGGAGGAGGGTCGTGATCCCGATGCCAAGCCAGCGGGCCACCGTGTCGATCAGCTCGAGTGATGCGGCGTCGCCGGTCTTCGCCTGGGCCCAGACGAGCTCCGGGGTCAGCTCTGCACCGCCAGCCACGGCCTGCGTCAAGCCGGCCGCGGTGCCGGCATCGATCCGCTCCCGGGCCATGGCCACGAGCGACTTGGCGCTCGCGTAGGCCTCGAGGTGCCCCCGCTTTCCACACGGACACATCCGGGCCGTCGGGGCCGGATCGACGAGGATGTGGCCACACTCGGAGGCATGGCTGTTGGCGCCGTCGATCGTCGCCTCGCCGATGACGATCGAGCCGCCGACCCCGGTGCCGAGCGTGAGGAGCACCAGACTCTCGAGGTGTGCTGCAGCGCCGATCCAGTGCTCGCCGAAGCCGGCGGCGGTAGCGTCGTTGGCAAACGTCACCGGCAGACCGGCATGGTGCGAGACCCGGTCGCGGACGTTGAAGCCGTCGAAACCGGGAAAGTTGCCGGCCCGGATGATGAAGCCGGCCTTCAGGTCCTGCGGGCCGGGGGTGCCGAGGCCGGCCCGGGGGATGTCGGAGAGCGCCACGCCGGCAAGTTCCGCGACCGTGCGCACGCTCTCGCCCATCCGCCGGCAGACGTCCTCCGGGCCCCGATCGACGAGCGTCTTTTCGGTGTGGAAGGCGACGGTGCGGCCGTCGTCGTCGACGAGGCCGACTTTGATGTTCGTTCCGCCCAAGTCGACGCCTGCCCAGAACGGGGCGCGGGCCTGGGCGATCGGGAGCCAGCGGGAGCGGTCTTTCATGGGTGGATGGGGGGCCGATGGGGTCTGTGGCTGAAGCGGAGCGGGGAGAAAGAGGACGACGACAATCGCCGCCGCGGGGAAGGGCGTCAGTTGGCTGCCGGGGCGGCTGGGACTTCCTCCGCGGGCGAGCGCGGCGCATCCCCGGACTCAGCCGCCCGGGCCTCGTCGGCGGCTGCTGTGGCTTTTGCCTCGTCACTGGCCGTTGATGAGCCCGTCGATTCACCCGCAGCTCCGAGGGCTGCGGTCTCGGAGGGAAGCACCTCGATCCGCTCCACCTCGACGATGTCGACCTCCGGACCACGGCTCGGTGACGAGCAGCCGGCGATCGCCCCCCACGAAACCCCGATCACCACGCCGACAGCGATGCGCATGATGCCCATGGGGGCGTGCCGAGAGCGAACGGGCGATCGGGAGGGGCACGGCATGAACCGGATCCTCGGGGAGGGCTGAAGGGTCAGAAAGAGCCGACGATTCTACCACCCTGCGGCGGAAGCCCTGCCGGCACTTTTTCCCCCTCTTCGGCCCCGTTGTTCGCCCCCGGCATCAGCTTTCAAGGATTGCCGCGGTGGCCAACCACTCCAATTCACCGGGGTGACCGATGCCGTCGTCGAGCCGGATTGAAGCCACCGCCCCCTTCGACATCCGGATCGCGGCGATGCCATCGCCGATCGTGAGGGCAGCGAGTCGCCCCACGCACGGGGCGTGCCCGACCCAGGCCACGCGCGCAGCATCCTGGCTGATCGTCCATTCCACGAGCGTCTGCCAGTCTGATCCTGGGGCGAGGGCATCGACGACGACGATCGGCGTTCCCTCGTCGAGCTCCGTCGCGAGAATCTCGGCGGTCTCCCGGCAGCGGATGAGCGGGCTGGTGGCGATCAAATCAAACCCCATTCCCACCTTCCCGAGCCGGCGGACGAACTTCTCGAACCGCTTCCGCCCAGGCTTCGTCAGGCGGCGCTGGAAGTCGTCGACCCCCGGCCCCGGATCCTCGGCCCAGGCGTGACGGATGATCGTGAGGTGGGTGGTGAGGGCAGGCATGGGGCTGGGATCGCCAGGGACCGGTGGATGACGAAGGGCAGGGGCCATCTTGGAGCCGGGGGCGGGAATCCTCAACCGGGGGTCAGCGGGAAGCCGAGGGGAGAGGGCGAGCCTCCCGGGAACGCAGCCTGCAGTCGCCGCTCGCAAGGGGGGGGTGGCGGAGGCCGGGCGCCGTTTCGTCCCAGGTTCTGCAGATTCCGGACCGTTTCTGGGCCAACTCCTTTGACCTGCCGTACAGAGGCCTTAGGCTCGGCAGACGTTCATGGACCGCCTCCATCATGAGAGGGGGGGATCCGCCGTCCGGTCGGTGACGACGGGCGAGCGGCAACGCGTTAGACGGTACAGGGCTGCTCCAAGGAGATGGTTTGCCATGAAGTCGAATTGGACGCCTCGGTGGTGGGCACGGATTCATGCCACGCTCGTCTGGCGGCGCTTCCGGCAGCGAGCCTTGCTCCGCGCCCAGCGCCGCAGCCGGCGCGATCGGACACGGCGCTCGGGGCTAGCGAGGCTCGATGGCCTCGCGCGACTCGAGCCGCGAGCGCTGCTGGCGGCCGACATCGCCACCGATCGCTTCGACTACGCCCCCGGCAGCACGGCCCTCTTCACCACCTTCTCAGACGGCGGCCCCGATCACAACTTTCAGGTCGGTGAGACGATCCAGTTTCAGGTCGTCCGCACCGACGGCCTCGCCGACAACCCGCCGGGGAATCTCCCCTGGCAGGTGACCGACGGCGTGGGGGGCTTCGACGCCTACGTCGACGAGACCGGCGTCCGCATTGCCCCCGACCGTGACGGCGTCGCCGACGGCCGGATTGAGACCGACTGGTTCGTCGGCAGCGAGTATGCCAACTCGAGCCTTGAGGTCCGGGCCACTGGGCTTGTCTCCGGCGAGGTGGCGACCGAGGCCTTCCACGATTCCGCGATCGTGATCAGCTCGAGCATGAACTGGAGCCAGATCACGACCGGTTCCGGCGTCAACGGGGCTCCCACCGCCAACGATTCGATCGTCGTCAATCAGGGCGTCACGCTGACGATCAATGTCAATGGGGCGGTGGCCGGAGCGGTGACACTCGGCAACGGTAGCACAACCGGCACGGCGGCTTTGGCCTTCTCGGCCGGCACGATCGGGGCGACGTTCGGTTCGCTGTCCAATAACGGCACCGCCACGGTGGTCTTGAGCGCTGCTACGTCGTCGCTCACGGTTGGTGCGGCCAACACGACCACGACTTTCGCTGGCGTCATCAGCGGCCTTGGCACGCTGACGAAGGAAGGCACTGGCACGCTCACCCTTGCTGGCGCCAACACCTACACAGGTCAGACAACGATCAAGGCTGGCACGCTCCAGCTCACCAGCTCGGCGGTGACCAGCCACCAGAGCAATACGGCCATCAGTTCTGGGGCCATTCTGGAAGTCATCGTCGCATCTGGCGTCTCCACGGTAACGAAAAGTTTTACCATCACCGGCGCCGGCACGGTGCTTAAGAGCGGGGCCGGCACGTGGCGCGTTGGTGCCAGTGGGAAGCACGCCAACTTTAATCTGTCGCCCGGCAGTCTGGTCGACATTCAAGCCGGTAAGATCCAAAACGACTACAACGGAACGAGTTTCGGCAGTAACCAGGCGAGCGTGAATATTGCTGCCGGTGCCATTCTCGACTTCTATGCCGAAGACGGACAGATGGATGCTCTGACCGGCGCGGGAACTCTGCAGAACGGCTATGGCGGGGGTGTTCACAACGTCAAGGTGGGCGTGGCTGGGGGCTCGGGCTCCTTCTCGGGCATCATCCAAAACGGCGCTTCTTCGCCCGTTCTCAATGTCGAAAAAACGGGCACAGGCACGCAGACCTTCTCTGGCGTTAATACCTACACTGGCGTGACCAAAGTCAGCGGCGGCGTGCTCAGTGTGGCGACGATCGGTAACGGTGGCGTGGCGGGGAATCTCGGGGCTGCGTCGAGCGCCGCGGGAAATCTCGTCCTCAATGGCGGCACGCTCCGGTACACGGGCGCCACGGCCTCGACCGACCGTAATTTCACACTGCTTGCCAACACGACGTCGACCATCGACGTCTCGACACCCAGCACAATCCTGACGCTCACCGGTGCCAGCACCGCCACCAGCGGCGGGCTGACAAAGACTGGCTCTGGCACGCTGCAACTCAGCGGCACGAATCTCTTCAGCGGTCTCACGACCGTTTCCGCCGGTACGCTCCTTTAC
>CANGGC010000015.1 GCA_947453125.1 Planctomycetaceae bacterium
CGTTGATCTCGTCGTCGATCTTGCCGAGCTTGATGGACGTCAGGCCGCGGTAGTAGTAGGCCCGCGGATCGAGCGTGCCGGCTTCGATGGCGGCGGTCAACGCATCGTAGGCGGTCTGGTAGTTGCCATCGTAGTAGGCGTGGACTCCCGCCCCATACGAGGCTGCCACGCCGAGCGGCTCGTCAGCCCGGAGGAGCGCTTGCGTGGTGCCCGGAAGCGTCACGATGCCGGGGATGGCCACCGCCGGCAGACAACTGATGCCGATCCACAGCCAGCGGCCGAACCGCTTCCCGCCCCGCATGCCGTTGTTCATTTCCATGCCCGCAGACTCCGACCGAGGTGACGAACGATCCACCGGGGTTTCCGCCCCATTCGTCGTATCGGCAGACCATCGAAACACCGCGCGGAATCGGTCTGTCGCCGGAACAGTCTGCCACCCCCGGGGGCCTTTCCCCCCGCAGAGTCTGCCCCACCCGACCGCTCGCCCGGCCAGGGCGACGGGGATCGGGCTTTTCAACCGGGCAGACCATGCGCCGCGGCGTGACGGCGGAAGGTCGGCTCATCGACAAACACGCCGGCCCGCACCAACTGCACGGCCAAAGCCTGCTCTGGCCAGCCCCAGACCGCCAGAAAGCGGTCGAGAATGTCCTCCGGACAGCCCCCTTTGGTCTCCACGACGAGGACCTGACCGTGGCGTTCGTAGGCGTTGCCGTCGATCTGCCAGCGCCCCTCCTCCCCCGGCCCGACCCACACGAACGATCCATCGGGCTCGACGAAGGCCCGCTCGAGCGCGGCCAGGCGCGAGAGCGCCGCGTCGAAATCACTCGTCATCGTCATCCCCGCCGCGTCGGTCGGGGGAACGATCGTCGGCCAGATTCCCCGGGGATCGACGAGCGGGGCGCCGGCGACCGCGCCGCCGGGAAGTGGATGGAGGGAGACATCGAAGCGAAGCTCACGCATGGTTGTTCATCGTCCCCGTGGCCACCGGCAGACCAGGCGCTTCAGGCTGCCTCGACGATCCACGCCCCGGCGTCGACCGGCAGCGGCGCCCATCCGCGCCGGCGCTCGCCACCGGTCCATTCTGCCACAGGGTCACCGAGGGACGAGACCGCCACGGTGCCCCCCCCACGCTCGGTGATCACGGCCGTGACCGGGAATCGCGGCGTGGTCGGAAGGGGGGAGATCTCCCGAACGCCGGGAAGGGGTCGATCGCGGTCATGATCCACTCCCCGCCTCGCCCCCAGACCGACCAACCGGCTGGTCCCGAGGGGGATGGAGGCGTCGACCGGCGCATGCCCGAGGACGAGAACACCGCTGCCAGCCCCGGGCGCGGCGATCGGCAGGGAGCCCCCGAGGAGATCGGCGAGGAGATCGGTGGAGCTCGAAGGGGGCCGCCCGGCAGCAGCTCGCTGGTCGATTGCGGCGAGCCGGCCGGCGAGCGCGTCAACGACATCGAACGGCGCCTCGTTCCAGGGGCCCGCTCCGGTCAGCCCCAAGCCCCGGGCCGCGCGGTGCCAGGCCGACACGCTCCGCAGCCATTCATCATGCACCCGGCCCGCCATGGCCTTGTCGTGGCTGGCGGTGCACCACGCCGCGACCGCGTCGGCGAGGCCGAGAGGATCGGCGGCGCGGAGGGAGGCAAGGAGCGGGCGCCGCGCGTCGGGATCGATTGCCCCGATCGGGGCCGAGGCGGCGAAGCGGGTGAGGAGATCGACGCGGAGGCTCTCCCCGAGACTCGGGCCCACCCCGGAGGCCCGGTCTGCCATCCAGATCGGATCGGTGCCGTCTCCGTGGATGACGCGTACGCCGCGGGCATCCCACGCCGCGCCAACGCCGATCCCGGCCCGTTCGGCCGACGTCCGAGAGGCCTCACGGCTGAGGCCGGCGTCGAGGTTGCCCTCGAGGATCGAGAGCCCCACCGGAACACAGAGCGTGGCACCGGGGACGGGGCGGCCATGCCGGTCGGCCCTGGAAACATGGACGCCGTGGCGAACCATCGCCAGCATCCCCCGGATGACGCCCCGTCCGACCCGGAGCGTTCCCGCCATGACGCGCTCGCGGATCGCCCGGGCTTTGGCACCGCGCTGCCACGGTCGGCTCGACTCGAGCCATTCGCGCGAGGCGAGCCAGTCGAAGGTATCGCCTGCAAAGACGACATCGACCCGCGGCACGGGATCGTAGCGGCCGTCGCTTTGCCAACCGGCACGGGCAGCAGCCCTGGTCAGCTCGGCGCGGAATCGTCCCATGATCCCGGCGGCCGGGCCCGGCCACAGGGAGCCGTCAGGGATCTCCCAATTGGCGGTGACGACGATCATGATCAACGGGGCCTGCGGGGACGAAGGAGGAAAGCGCCTCCAAAGTCTCTCCATCGGCCCCCGGATCGAGCGCCCCACCGGGCATGGGCGGTGAAACCGTTTGCCCCGGTCGCACCGGTCGTGCGGCGGACGCGGCTGGTGCGTCAGGGGCCGAGAAAGGTCGTCGTACACTCCGACTCGGTCCGCCCCTCGAGTTCGTCGCCAGAGAGCGTCGCCACGGAGGAGGCACGCGTGCCCGCTCCGGCGGGGAGTTTGTAGGTGACCTCGAAGGTCGAGTGTCCCCCGGGGGGGATCGAATTGATCCCATCGAAGGTCAGCGTCTGCCCCTCGGTCGTCACCCGCGGCGGGATCGGATCGCCGATGACACGGGCCTGATTGGGGAGATTCACCACCAGCCGCAGCCGGCCCGAATCGATGCTGCCGTCGTTGGTCACCGTACAGACGATCCGCGTCGATCCCCCATCCTGGACCGGATCGTCGCAGTCGGCGATGGAGACACGCACCCCCGCCTCCCGCGGCGTCCGCAGCGGAGGAGCCGTCGAGCGAATGAGGACAAACGACTCGTCGGCCACCATCACGCCGGTGGAACTCTGCGAGAGGATCGCCTTGACCTTCGCCCGGGAGGCCTGCCCACCACGAGCACTGGCAGGCAGTTTGGGGGAGAGATTGATCTGTCGAGTGACCCCGCCCCGCGGCTCGATCGGCGGCAGCGTCCAGGAGACGGTGTTCGTGCCGAGGACGAGGCCGGTGGAACCTTCCAGGGGGGTGTAGATCGGATCCCAGGTGAGCTCGAGCGTCGTCGGCCCGGAGGGGGCGTTCCCGGTGTTCCGCACCGTGGCTTGGAATTCCCCCACGGCCCCTTCGAGGATTTCCGGTGGGCCGCTCATGTCGAGTTCGAACGAGGGGGCGGCAGGGGGCGCCGTCGCTGTCATCGGAGGACGGGCGGGAATCGCCGCGGCCGGAGGAATCGCCACAGCCACCGGCGCGGGGACGACGACCGACGTCGGCGGCGCCACCGCAACCGGCACCGGAACCGGGATTGCAGGGGCCACGGGAGCCGGCGTCGGCACCGGCGCGGGCGCCGTCGGGACGGCAGGCGCCGCTGCCACGGCTGCCGTCGGCGCTGTGACGAGCACGCACTCGGTGGCTCCGCCCATGAAGGTGTGCACCTGGTCGAGGATCTCGACACGATGACACTGCCGCCCCGGTTCGTCGGTGAGGAAGTCGAGCGTCAACCGGCGCGAGGTTCCGGCGGCCATGTCGATCGTGCCACGCTGCTCGATCGGGCTGGCCGACGCCTCGTGATGGAATCCCCGATCGAAGTAATCGACGACCCGCAGCCCCGTGAGCGGCCGACCCGATCGGTTGACCAATTCGACTTCGAACGACACCTTCTCACCGAGCTTGGCGGCCAGCGGCCCGGTGATGTTGACGAGGACCGGATCCTGACCGGGGATCACGGCGGCGGCCGAAGGTGCCACGGCCAGGGGAGCCTGTACGGCCAGGGGGGCCTGGGGAAAAGCCTGCGGCGCACCGATGGCAGGCGGGGCCGCCACCGGTTGGGGCACACCGATCGGCGCGGGGAAGCCGCCGCCAGGGCCCACGGGGATGGCACCGGCCGGCGGAGGGACGCTGACGCCGGGCGGAAGCGGCGGGGGGAGCACCTGCGCCGAGGCGACGCTCAGCCCACCGACGACGAGCACGGCCCACAGCGGGGCCAACAGGAAGATCGTTCTGCCTGCCCGCCGGGCGGGCCCCACGCCCCGCGCGGATCGACAACACTCCACAGGGCAAAGCGAGGTCGGGACGGGGTTACGCATCGGCATGTCGGGCCCTTCACGCTGTCGACGGTCGGGGACCGTCGGATGGTGGACTGGCGGGAAACGCGTCGAGCCGGGATGGCGACGGCGGTGACCCGGGGGTCAGGAGCGGAGAGCGTACCACGCCGGAGGAGCGGTCGCCCACCGGCGTTTGGGGCGGAAAACGGACCGTTTCCCCCCTGGTGGATCGGGGACGACAGGCCGACTCCCAGAGCCGACTCCCAGGAACGCTCGCCAGCCGATCGCCGAAAACGGCCCCGTCGCTGCGGCTTGCCGGGCGGAACACGTGGGCTGCAGTCCTCGACCGACCGCTGCCGGCGGCCGATCACTCCTCGGGCCGGTGGCGGACGATATCCCCCTCGACCATGTAGATCACGTCTTCGGCGACATTCGTCGCCATGTCGGCGATCCGCTCGATGTGCTTCGTGATCGAGTTGACGCGGAGGAGGGCCTCGACGTTCTCGGGGTGTTCCTTGATGCCGGCGAGAATCCGCTTGCGGACTTTCTGGCGGGCCTCGTCGACGACGTCGTCCTGCTCGCGGATCCTCCGAGCCAGGACCGGATCGCCGTCGATCACCGCCGCCAGGCATTCCCGCACCATTTCCTCGGCCTGCATCGCCATCGTGCGGATCTCCGGCGGCAGGTCGACCGGCCCTACCCCCTCGAGTTGGGCGACGCGCTTGGCGATGTTCTTCGCCAGGTCGCCCATCCGTTCGAGATCGTTGTTGATCTTGAGGACCGCGACGACGAAGCGAAGATCGGCCGCCACCGGTTGGTAGAGCGCGAGGATCTTGAGGCATTCCTCCTCGACCTCGACCTCCATCCGGTCGATCGCTTCGTCATTGGCGAGGACGCGCTGCGCGAGTTGGACGTCGCGGTTGATCACCGCCGAGATCGACTTGGAGATCGCTTCCTCGACGACGGTGCCGACACGGCGGATCTTCTCCTTGAGATTGCCGATCTGCCGTTCGATGTGCCGGGTCATCGATGCCTCCCGCCGGGAGCCTCCGTTGAAATGTCCTCACACCGAAAGCGGCATGCCGGGCTCAGCCGAATCGGCCCGTCACGTAGGCTTCGGTCTCGCGGAGCACAGGCTTTGTGAAGATGTCGGTCGTCGGGCCGTATTCGATCAGCCGCCCGAGATACATGAATGCAGTGTAGTCGCTCGAGCGGCTGGCCTGCTGCATGTTGTGGGTGACGATGAGCACGGAGTAGAGCCCGCGCAGTTCCTGGATGAGGTCCTCGATCTTGCCGGTGGCGATCGGATCGAGCGCCGAACAGGGCTCGTCGAGGAGGAGCACCTCCGGCTCGGCGGCGATTGCCCTCGCGATGCACAGACGCTGCTGCTGGCCCCCGGAGAGCCCCAGCGCGCTCTCGCCGAGTCGATCCTTGACCTCGTCCCACAGGGCAGCGCCGCGGAGGCTCCGCTCACAGACCTCGTCGAGGACCGCCCGCCTCGATTCCCCGTCGATCCGCAGGGCATAGACGACGTTCTCGTAGATGCTCATCGGAAACGGATTGGGGCGCTGGAAGACCATCCCCATCCGCTTGCGCAACTCGATGACGTCCATCCGTTGGTCGTAGATCGGGTCGCCATTGAGCCGCATCTCGCCGGTGATCCGGACGCTCGGCACGAGGTCGTTGAGCCGATTGACACTGCGGAGGAGCGTCGATTTACCGCAGCCACTCGGGCCGATCAGCGCCGTCACCTTGCCGTGCGGGATCGGCATCGTGATCGAGTGGAGCGCCTGCTTCGTGCCGTACCAGAGATTGAATCGATCGATCTCGAGGACGGCCGGCGTCTGTCGCACCCGCTCGTGGACCTCAGGCTCCACCTGGCCACCGGCGGCCACCACGGCAAGGCGGTCGGTGGCGGGCGCGGCCGGAGGGGGCGGCTGGCGGGGATCAGCGGGGGATGGAGAGGTCGACATCGTGCAGACTCGCGGGGAACGGAAGGGGCGCCCGTCGGGCTTCAGAACTGCTGGGAGACGTACCGGCGTCGCAACCGGCCGCGGATCCAGATCGCCGCCACGTTGAGCAGCGCGATGATCGCGACGAGCAGGAACGTGATCGTGAACACCATCGGTTTGGCCGCCTGACTGTTCGGGCTCTGGAAGCCGACGTCGTAGATCAGGTAGGCCAGATGCATGAACTCCCGCTCCGGATGAACGAAGGGGAATGTCCCGTCGATGGGGAGATCGAGGGCGAGCTTCTTCACGCCGACGAGCATCAGCGGCGCCACCTCGCCGGCGCCCCGGGCCATCGCCAGGATCAGCCCGGTCATGATCCCGGGAAGGGCCCGGGGGAGCACGATCCGGCGGATCGTCTGCCACTTGCTGGCGCCACAGGCATACGAGCCCTCGCGCATCGAGTTGGGGACCGCGGAGAGCGCCTCCTCGGTCGCCACGATCACCACCGGCAGCGTGAGGAGCGCGAGCGTCAGTGAGGCCCAGAGGAGCCCGCCGGTGCCGAAGGTCGGCTGGCCGTCGGCCACGAGCGCCGGGCGGAAGAGGAGCTCGTCGATCGAGCCCCCAAGGACGTAACAGAAGAATCCCAGGCCGAAGGCGCCGTAGACGATGCTCGGCACGCCGGCCAGATTGTTGATGGCAATGCGGACGGCAGCCGTCATCGGACCGCGCGACGCGTACTCCCGCAGATAGAGCGCGGCGAGGACCCCGAACGGGGCAACGAGGAGCGCCATGATGAGCGTCATGGCGATCGTGCCCCAGATCGCCGGGAAGACCCCACCGGCGCTGTTTGCCTCGCGGGGATCGTCGCCGAGAAACTCCCCCCATCGCGAGGCGTAGACGCCGAGGCGTTCCTGGAAGGAGAGCTTGTTGGGCTGCCAGGCACGGACGATGTCCGCCAACGGCAGGACGACCGTCTCCCCGGATGCTGTGGTGAACTCGAGCCCCCAGCCTTCGTTGCCGGCCCGCAGTTCGGCCGTCCGCTCATCGAGCCGGCGTTCCTGCGCCTCGACCTCCGTGGCCACGACCTTCTCCGCCGCGGTCGCCGCAACCGCTGCCGGCGAGTCGGCGCCAGTGGCAAGCCCGGCCCGGACGACCGCCAGACGCGCTGCGCGGAGCTTCCGCTGGAGTTCGCCCCGGTCCCCCTTGTCGATCCGCCACGCCTCCCGCCAGCGCCGCCGGACGTCGGGATGATGCTCACGGAATCCGCGCCACGCCTCTTCGCCCCCGGCGGCAACGACCTCGTCGCCATGGAGCAGCCGCGTCGGAAACCCTTGGAATCGTCCCCCTTCGAGCCGCTCGACGACGGTCGCCTCGGCCGGGCGCGTCGTGGCCGTCACGTCGCCGTCGGCAAACCACTCGAAGTGCTTCCCGGTCAGTTCGAAATTGGCCGTGCGGATCAGGCGCCGGCCGGTGCCGTCGGGGGCCTTGTCGCGCCCCGTCTCCTCGCCGAGCACCTTCCGGCCATCCGTGAGTTCGACAAGCTCGATCGGGCGCGGCCAGAACGTCGCCACCCCCTCCGAGACGATGTAGCCGAGGAGCCCGATGATCATGGCCATCGCCAGGGCCAGGCAGCCGCCGGTGAGCCAGACCCACGCCTCGCCATGGGCGGCAAGCGCGGCGTGCGTCGAGCGACGGCGGCGGAGGGGATCAGAGCTCATGCGACCTCCTCCGGAAACGTTCGCGGATGATCTCGGCGACCGTGTTGAGGACGAACGTCAGCGAGAACAGGGTCAGCGCCGCCAGAAACAAAACACGATAGTGCGAGGAACCGCGGGCCGCCTCGGGAAGCTCGGTGGCGATCGCGGCCGAGAGCGTCTGGAAACCGCTGAACAGGCTCCAGTCCATGATCGGCGTGTTGCCCGCCGCCATGAGGACGATCATCGTCTCTCCGACGGCCCGGCCCAGCCCGATCATCACTGCCGAGAAGATACCGCTGGTGGCGGCGGGAAGGATGACGCGGATCGCGGTCTGCCAGGGGGTGGCACCGGCGCCCAGCGAGGCGCTCCTGAGATGATCGGGGACGCTCGACAGCGCGTCGTCGGCGATCGTGAAGATCAGGGGGATGACCGCAAAGCTCATCCCGAAGGCGACGATCATCGCATTCCGCTGGACATAGCTCCCGAGGAGCCCGCCACGGGCATCGAGGCGGATGGCGTCGAGGAACGTCGCGGCGGCCAACGCCAGGGCAACCGTCAGCACCACACCGCCGACGAACACCGCCAACGACACCAGCGCCGCCCGACGCTGCGGCCAGCCGATGCTCACGCTCCGCAGCCACGGGTTCACAAGTCGGCCGCAGATCATCGTGGCGGCGATCGCCGCCACCGGCAGGAAGGCGAGCACCCAGCCCCCCAGGCCGCTCCCCCCCCGGCCGTCGAGCCAGGCGCGGAGGTCGCCGCCGAACAGGAGACGCTCGAGGAGCGGCGCCACGATCACGCTCGCGAGGGCCCCGGCGGGCAGGCCCAGGAAGCCGATGATCGGCAACCGCCACGACGCCAGCCGCATCCTCGACCCTGTGGGGAGCAGTTGCCAGAGGTGGGCCCCGAGGAGGAGCGTCAGCGGCACCACGAAGAACCCGGCGATCACCGGGGCCAGCCCTCGCTCCACCAGCGGCGCGATCACGAGCCCCGCCATGAACCCGAGGACGACGCTCGGCAGGCTGGCCATCATCTCGATCACAGGCTTGATCCGCGCCCGCCACGACGGGTGGAGAAACTGGCTCGAGAAGATCGCGGCAAGGATTGCGACCGGCGTGGCGAACAGCATCGCGTAGAGCGTCGCCTTGATCGTGCCGACGACAAGCGGGATGAATCCGAACTTCGACTCGAACGTCTGGTGGCCAGTCGTCTCCCAGGCGTGGACGGCGCCGGGATAATTCTCGTACCACACCGGGCGGAAGAGGGTTCCGGGAGAGATCTCCGGGTAACCGGCATCGAACCCCCACGACACGATCCCCCGGCCGTCGGCGGATAGCAGCGTCGTCTCGCGGGCCCCCATCGCCAGCATCCGAGGCGCCCCGGCGAGCCGGTCGGTCGCCACGGCGTTCACCGAGAGGACAGCTGTGCCGGCCGTCGAATGGAGGAGGCGGACGGTCCCCGCCGCATCGGCTGCCGCAAACAACCGCGATCGGGGAGAGGCGGCGAGCGTCGTTACCCGCTCCGGCCGGGCCGCGTCGGCGGCGGGAAAGGTTTTGGCAGCGACGACGGCCAAGCCGTCCTCCGCGATGGCATCGGCTTGGCGCGAGGTGAAAAACACCCGGACGACGCCGGCCGCATCGCCGACGGCCAGCGCGTTGCCTCCGAACAACCGGACGACGGCGGTGACGTCAGCGCCGCCACCGGCGGCGAATGTCTCCATCAGCACCGGCTTGTCGATCGCGCGGATCGAGTAGCGGCGGCCGCGACCATCGGCGGCAATCGCCCAGAGTTGATCCCCGAGTTCGGAGAGACGCAGATGGATGGCCTTCCCCGCAGCGGCGCCAGCCACCTCCTCCTCGGCAGGGATCGTGGCTCCATCTCGCTTCGTGACTTCCTTCCCCGTGAGCATGTTCCGCTTCGTCGACCGCCGTTCCACCCGGATCGCACCGGTGTCGTCGACGGCCGCGACGAGGGGACCGCCTGTCAGTGGCGTGACATCCACATCGACGATCCGCCCTGATAGCTCCCGCGCAGGCTCACCAGAAGCCGCGGTGACGACCCGGATCCGTGCCCAGCGGTCGACGGCACTCCGCAGGACCGCTCCATTCGCATCGGGCAGGGCTTGGCCGACCGCGATCGACCGAGCGTCGTCGGCAATCTCTGCTTCCGGAAGGAAGGTCGATTCGACACCGACCGCCGCGGTCCGGAAGGCCCCGTCAGCAAACCCGACGACGGCCAGCGTGCTCCCCGGATGGACCCGCAGCGCCGTCGCGCCGTCCAATCCCGCGCCGGCTTCCCCCAGCGATCGATCGAGCACCACCGCGCCATCGGCGAGATCGAGCAACCGCATCCTCCCGGCACCGAGGTCGAGATTCCAGGCGATCTCCCCCGTGTCGTCGGTGCCGAGGGCGATCACGGCGGGCGCGTCGGCCCCGCCTCCCCCGGTCGCATCGAGGGACGTCGTGGCATGCCCGCCAATCGATGCCGAGCGGACCAGCGGCAGGGCGACGGAGAGGAGAAACACCCCCATCAGCAGCACCGCGGCGATCGTGCCGATCCCGCCGAGCGTGATCACCGCGCGGGCCAACGTGTCACCGAACCGTACCCCTGGGCGGGTGGTACGACGGCGGGCTCGGCCGGTGAAGCTGGCGTCGGGATTCATTCACCACCCCGGCGGTGGGGCGTCGTCACGTCTGCTGAAGGGAGGGAAAGGCTGCCGTCGGCGCTGGTCACGGGGCGGAAACGCCAACGCTGCCGAGCGCCTCGGTGGCAACCACGCCGGTCACCGGCAGGTAGCCGTCCTTCTTCACGTCAGCCTGACCGCTGGCACTGAGGACATACAGGAGGAACTCGCGCCGGAGCGGATCGAGGTCGGCTCCCGGCTTGTGATTGACGCTCAGGTAAAGGAAGCGGGCGAGGGGATAGTCGCCGCTGTAGGCATTCTCCGGCGCGGTCGTCACCGGATCCCCACCGGTCTTCAGGGAAAGTGGGACGGCGCGGACGTCAGCCGTCGCGTAACCGATGCCGCTGTAGCCGATCCCCGCCTTGTCGCTGGCAACCGCCTGAACCACCGCCGAACTCCCCGGCTGCTCCTTCACCGTCGGCTTGAAGTCTCCCTTGAACAGCGCGTTCTCCTTGAAGTAGCCATAGGTGCCACTGGTCGCATTGCGGCCGTAAAGGCTGATCGGCTTGTTCTTCCATTCCCCCTCGAGGCCGAGATCGCCCCAGGTACGGATGTCGGCCTTGGCGCCGCCGTTGCGGTTCTTGGAGAAGATGGCATCGACCTGCTCGAGCGACAGGCTCTTGATCGGATTGTCCTTGTGGACGAAGACGGCGAGCATGTCGAGCGCCACCGGCACGACCGTCGGGGGATAGCCGTGCTTCTCCTTGAAGGTGTCGATCTCCGACGGCTTCCAGTCGCGGCTCATCGGGCCGAACGTCGCCGTTCCCTCGGTGATCGCCGGAGGCGCGGAGGCAGAGCCCTTCCCCTCGATCCCCTCACGGACACCCGGATACGACTTCTTGAAACCCTCGACCCACAGCGAGACGAGGTTGTTCATCGTGTCGGAGCCGACACACTTGAGCGTCCCCGCCACCTCGCCGCCGACCTTCTGGTAGGGCTTGAGTTCGGGATCGATGTCCTGGGCCGGGGCGGGAGCGGCGACGAAGACCGTCAGGCACGCCACAGCGAGGCAGGCTCGCCCCAGGGACGCCACCAATTTCAACCATGTAGACGGGCAGAGGGAGGGCATCCGACGACTCCTGGAGTTTGGCCCGACGGCCTGACAAAGGCCCGATCCGGGGACGGTGGCAGTGTGGAAGGGAAGTGTGAGCGTTTCGTGAGCGCCCCTGCGGCCACGGAATCCTCGCAATTCGCCGTCGACATCTCCATCTGGAAGGGATCCTGCCCGGTCGTCCGCCGCCCGTCACCGCCCCTCCCTCATCCGTGCCGCCGACCGTCGCCGGACGGCCGGGTGGGCGCGAAGCCGCGACGGAGGGTGTTCTCGGTCACGGTGCGGGGAACGGTGAACTGGAGGAGGTAATCGGGGCCCCCTGCCTTGCTGCCGATCCCCGACATCCGATAGCCGCCGAAGGGCTGCCGGGCCACGAGCGCCCCGGTGATCCCGCGGTTGAGGTAGACGTTGCCCGCCTCAAGATCGCGCCGGGCCCGCTCGAGGTTTGCGGGGCTGCGCGAGAAGACACCGGCGGTGAGGGCGTAGTCGGTGCCATTGGCGATCTCGATCGCTTCGCGGAAGTCCCGCGCCCGGATGACCGCGAGCACCGGCCCGAAAAACTCCTCCTGCCCAAGCGCCCCGGCCGGATCGACCGCGGTGAACACCGTCGGCCCAACGAACCATCCGCGCGTGCCGAGCTCACCGACATCGACGGAGACGAGTTCCCTGGCCGCGGCACGCCCCTCGTCGATCGCCTTCCGCACTCGATCCCGCGACTCCTCGTCGACGAGGGGCCCGACGCGCGTGCCAGGGTCTGCCGCCGGCCCGACCGCGAGGCTTCGCACCGCCGGCGCGAGCTTCGCGACGAAGGCATCGTGGACATGATCGAGAACGACGACCCGTGAGCAGGCGGAGCACTTCTGCCCCTGGAAGCCGAAGGCGCTCTGCACGACAGCGACCACCGCCTCGTCGAGGTCGGCATCGTCATCGACGATGATCGCGTTCTTGCCGCCGAGTTCGGCGATGATCCGCGGGATCATCCCGCCTCCGCCGCGCTCGGCGACCGCCGCGGCCGCGGCCCGGTTGATGCCGAGGCCGACGCGTCGCGAGCCGGTGAAGGCCACCACACTCGTGGCGGGATGGGTGACGAGTGCCGGCCCCACGTCCTCTCCCCGGCCGGGGAGAAACTGGAGGGCTCCCGGTGGAACCCCTGCCTCGAGGAGCACCTCATGGAGGCGGAGCCCCGTGAGCGACGATTGCTCGGCTGGCTTCATGACGACGGTGTTGCCGGTGACGAGCGCGGCGGTCGTCATCCCGGCGAGGATCGCCAGCGGGAAGTTCCACGGAGCGATCACGACGCACACACCGCGCGGCAGCAGGCCGGTGACGTTCTCCTCGCCGGGAAGATCGACGGCGCGAGGGCGATCGAGGCGCACGGCCTCCCGCGCGTAGTACTCGCAAAAATCGATCGCCTCGGCGACATCGGCGTCGGCCTCGCGCCACGTCTTGCCCACCTCGTGAACCTGGATCGCGGCCAGATCGAACCGCCGCCGGCGAAGAATCCCCGCCGCCCGCCGGAGGATTGCGGCCCTGGCTGCCACCGGGGCGGCCCGCCAGTCCGGCAATCCCCGCGCCGCTGCCTCCACCGCCCGGGTCGCCTCCGCCACCGGCGGCATCGAGACCCGCGCGATGAGCCGGGAGGTGTCGGAGGGATCGAAGCGTTCGATGGTCGGGAAAGCCTTCGATCGCTGGCCGTCGATCACCACGGGGACGAGCGTGGCGCCCTCGCGATCGAGCCCGGCGACGAACCGCGCCAGGGCATCGGTCATCGCCCGTCGTCCACCGGGGTTGGCGAAGTCGGTGAGCGGCTCGTTGTGAAAGGGGTCGCTGGCTCCATCGGCAGCGGCCTCCGCTGCCACGACAGGATCGTGCGGCGAGGCAGGGAGAGCCGACGGCGCCGGGACTGAAGAGGGAAGCCGTGGTGGCTGGAGCAACACCTCGGCAGGCACATGTTGGACAAACCCGGCCCGGAGGAAGGAATCGTTCGACGAGTTTTCGAGGAGCCTGCGGACGAGGTAGGCCATCCCGGGAACGAGTTGGCCGTAGGGCATGTAGACGCGCAGCCTCCATCCGGCATCGCTGACCGCCCGCTTCTCGGGGTCTCCCATGCCGTAGAGCATCTGCATCTCGAGTGCCGACTTCGCCAATCCGAGGTGCTCGGCAACGGCCATGCCATGGCAAAGCGAACGGAGATTGTGGCTGCCGAGGGCCGGGCGGAGCACATCGGCCTGCTCGAGGAGGTAGGTCGTCGCCGCTTCGTAACAGGCATCCGTCTGCCACTTCTGCTCCCACACCGGCACGGGCCATCCGGCCGCGCGGGCATGGATCGACTCGTAGTCCCAGTACGCCCCCTTCACGAGGCGCACCCACACAGGCGTTCCCCGCGCGCGGGCCCAGGCGGCGAGTTCGGGGAGATCGCGGACGGTGTCGCGGAGATACGCCTGGACAACGATCCCGAAGTCTCGCCAGTCACGAAACTCCTCCTCAAGAGCCACCACGCGGAAGATGGCAAGCGTCAGATCCTTCGTGGCGTGGCTCTCCATGTCGACATGGATCTGGGCGCCGAGCCGACGGGCCAGACGCATCAGCGGCCGGAGCCTCCCCAGCACGCGCTCGGTCGTTCCATCAGGGTCGATGGCGTCGAACTGGCTGTCGAGGGCGGAGAGCTTGAGGGAGATGTTGACGCGCGGCATGGCGCCATCCGGCCCCTGATCGACGCGTGGATCGGCGGCCCAGCGGGCCGCGACGGGGGAGAGTTCGACGAGGAGTCGCTCGTAGGCCGCCGCGTAGGCATCGGCATCCTCTTCGCTTGTCACCGCTTCGCCGAGGAGATCGAGGGTGAACCCGCGGTGGGCCTTCCGCTCGGCAAGCGCGGCATGGGCGGCTTCGGTGGGATTGGTGCCGGCGATGAATCGGCGCGCCTGGGCAAGCGTCGCCCCGCGCACCGCCCGGGCCGCCAAGGGAGCGAGGATCCCGCTCCGAGCGGCTTGGAGGGCCGTGCGCAGCCC
>CANGGC010000016.1 GCA_947453125.1 Planctomycetaceae bacterium
GCCCCTCGCGGTACGTCGCCCCCTTCGGCGACCGTTCCACCTGACACGAACGCACGTCGCCGCTCACCGCCAGATCCATCGGCTCCGGACGCATCCGCAAGCGCGCGTCCGGGGCCGATTTCGTTTTCTGTCGGTAGCATTGCGCTTCGCGCTGGCCGACATGACTGCTCCATGAGTTGTCACGTTGCGCCCCACGGGGTAGCTTCACCCCACGTTTGGAAATCTTCGGCCTGCTCCGTCGCACCGACGGGGTGATGAGGGCGGAGATCGAGGAGGGGTGGCAAGTCCCCACGTCCCACCAGTGTCCTGGAGAAGCGCGTGAGCAAGCCTGGCAAGATCAAGGTCGTCGGCCCAGTCGTCGAACTCGATGGCGACGAGATGACTCGCATCATCTGGCAGTTCATCAAGGATCAACTCATCCTCCCCTACCTCGACGTCGATCTGAGGTATTACGACCTCTCGATCGAGCACCGCGAGGCGACGGGCGACCAGGTGACGATCGACGCTGCCCATGCGATCCTCGAGCATGGCGTCGGCGTGAAGTGCGCCACGATCACGCCGGATGAGGCTCGCGTGAAGGAATTCGCGCTTTCGAAGATGTGGAAGAGCCCCAACGGCACAATCCGCAACATCCTTGGTGGCGTGATCTTCCGAGAGCCGATCATCATCGGCAACATCCCGCGACTCGTTCCCGGCTGGACGAAGCCGATCGTCGTCGGCCGCCACGCCTTCGGCGATCAGTATCGGGCCACCGACGTGAAGATCCCCGGCGCCGGGAAGCTGACGCTCACCTTCACGCCAGCCGACGGCTCGAAGCCGATGGAGATGCAGGTCTACGACTTCCCGTCGTCGGGTGTGGCAATGGCGATGTACAACCTCGACGATTCGATCCGCGACTTTGCCCGGGCGAGCTTCCGCTACGGCCTGGCGCGGAGCTTCCCGGTGTATCTCTCGACGAAGAACACCATCCTCAAGGCCTACGACGGGCGCTTCAAGGACATCTTCCAGGAGGTGTTTGACGCCGAGTTCAAGGCCGACTTTGCCGCCAAGGGGCTGACGTACGAGCACCGTCTCATCGACGACATGGTCGCCTCGGCCCTCAAGTGGGAAGGTGGCTACGTCTGGTCGTGCAAGAACTACGACGGCGACGTCCAAAGCGACATCGTCGCGCAGGGCTTCGGCTCGCTCGGGCTGATGACGAGCGTGCTGATGACGCCGGACGGAAAGACGGTCGAGGCCGAGGCGGCCCACGGTACGGTTACGAGGCACTACCGCCAGCACCAGCAGGGCAAGCCGACCTCGACAAACCCGATTGCCTCGATCTTCGCCTGGACCCGCGGGCTGGCCCACCGTGGCAAGCTCGACGGCACTCCGGCGCTGACCCACTTCGCCGACACGCTCGAACGGGTCTGCATCGAGACGGTCGAGTCGGGAAAGATGACAAAGGATCTTGCCGTCCTCGTCGGGCCGAGCCAGCCGCACCTCGACACCCAGGCGTTCCTTGCGGCAATCGATACGAATCTGCAGACGGCCGTGGCGGCCAGCCGGGCCTGAAAGCCCAGCGGCCAGACCGGCGGATAGCGGATGACGATGGCGGTGGAGCGGGGGATAGAGCGGAGTGGGAACCGGAGGGATCCGATGATGCGTCGAGTCTTCGTGATCGCGTGGGCCGTGCTGGGGCTGTTCGCCGCCCCGGGAGCGGGAGCCGCCGAGCCGATGCGGGCCCTGATCGTCGATGGTCAAAACAACCACGGCAACTGGCCGACGACGACGAAGATGATGAAGTCAGCCCTCGAAGAGACGGGCCTATTCACCGTCGACGTCGTCACCCATGCATCGCAGGGCTCTGATCCGAACTTTCACCCGGAGTTCGCTCGGCATGCCGTGGTCGTGAGCAACTTCGGGCACGGCGCCGCCGACTGGCCGGAGGAGACCCGGAAAGCCTTCGAGGACTACGTCGCAGGCGGCGGGGGCTTCGTGGCGGTCCACGCCGCCGACAATTCGTTCCCTTCGTGGCCCGCCTACAACGAGATGATCGGCCTCGGCGGCTGGGGAAATCGCAACGAACGCAGCGGCCCCTATGTCTACCTCGACGACGAAGGACGAACGGTGCGCGACGATTCCCCAGGCCCCGGGGGAAACCATGGCGCTCAGTGGGCCTTCCCGGTGATCGTGCGTGACTCCGGACATCCGATCACGGCGGGGATGCCGCCCGTTTGGATGCACGTGAAGGACGAACTCTACGACAAGCTCCGCGGCCCCGCTCGGAACATGCAGATCCTCGCCACGTCTCGCTCCGATGTCACCAATCGCCACGAACCGATGCTGATCGTCGTCGACTATGGCAAGGGGCGCGTGTTCCACACGCCGATGGGCCATGCCGACGAATCGCAGGAGTGCGTCGGGTTTATCACCGTTCTCCAACGCGGTGCGGAGTGGGCGGCCACCGGCAAGGTCACCCAAAAGCTTCCCGATGACTTCCCCTCCGCCGAGAGGACGAGCAGCCGCCCCTTCGCCGGCCGTTAAACCGTGATCCCGACCCAGCGCCAATTCGACGCGATCATCGACGGCGAAAGCTCGGCGCTAGCGGGCGTCCGCGGCCATCACACCGTGGCGATGATGGCGGGGGTGCTTGAGGTACCCGTGACTGCGATCCGTTACTGGGTCCGCGGCGCGCTCCTTCGGCCGACCCACCAGCATGCCGGGATCGACTGGTTCGACTTCGGCGAGCTCGTCGTGGGCCGCCGCCTGGCGAGGCTGCTCCGGGCAGGCTTCGGCCTCCGCGAGCTCGACGCCCGTCTGGCGGCCCTCCATCCGCTCGGGGCGGCCGGGGCGGCCCGAGACCTCGAGCGAATCGTCGTCGACGGCAGGCGGCTGAGCCTGCGCTGCGGCAGCACTCTGCTTGGCGCCGGCGGACAGCGGCAACTCGGCTTCTACACCCCGGATCTGACCGCGGAGGAAGTTCCGCCGGTCGCCGTGCTTCCCTGGTCGGCGCCGGTCAACCACGCACCGACAGGTGTGATCCTCGACGGGGAAGCCCCTCCGGCGGAAGCCGAACTGTTGGCGATGGCAGCCGATCTCGAGGCGGCGGGAGAAATCGAACCCGCCACCGAAGCCCTCCGGGCGCTCCTTCAGGCCGGGGGCCCGAATGCCCGCGTGATGTTCATGCTCGCAGAACTGCTCTACCGCGTCGGCGACCTGACCGCGTCACGGGAGCGCTACTACGCGGCGATCGAACTCGATCCTGACCACCTCGAAGCCCGCACCGGTCTTGGCTGCGTGCTCGCCGAACTCGGCGACCACGAGCTCGCAGAGGCGGCCCTCGACGGAGTCTTGCGGCAGCAACCCGACTATGCCGATGCCCACTGGCATCTTGCCGGCATCCTCGACGGCGTCGGTCGGGCGTTCGATGCCACGAGACATCTCCGCACCTTCTTGGCACTCGCCCCCGACAGCCCCTGGGCGCGGACGGCGATCGAACGCCTTGCCGACCGCGGTTGAGTGCACCGCGTCATCGGCCGGCGGATCGTCCTCCGCGCCCGCCTCGTTCCGCGCCGTTCACCACGGTCCGCGGACACTGTGGACACCGAATTGGACGGTGTCGCTGGGCCAGTAGGGAGTGGGAAGCATGCCGGCCCCCTGTCCTGGAACGACCCCAGGCCCCGGGTAGGGACGCTGGTACTGGTGATAGAGCGGCATCACCCGCGAACTCGGCACGCCCCAGGCGTACTCGGAGGTGAACTCTGCCGTCGGCGGCACGACCAGCGCCATCGGACGCCCGATCGACGGGTCGTACCAGACGCTGTGCCAACTCTTCCCCTTGGCACGGAGGAAGTAGCGTTTCTCGGTCGCCTTGTCCCCCGCGCGGGCCACCGTCGCCAGACCGGCGAGGAGGGTCGCGACGAGACCGACGAGGATCACGGTGCGGGCCAAGGCATCCGGCCGGGGGGACAAAGACGGTTTCATGGACAGATCCTGCAGGAAGAAGTCGAAAGGGGAGATGTAAGTTTCGATCGGCCGCGATGGCGGGGCTCACCACCAGACCGCGCGGACCTCGTTGCGGAGACCGGTGGCACCGGCGGGACGGACATACTTGCGATGATGCTTGTAGAGGAACTCGTGCGGCAGAAACGGCGGGTACGTGTACCAGGTGTGGCCGACGCGCGGCGGCACCGGCCGCGGCGCGACGTAGAGTTGGGCGCCGAATCCCGGCGAGGCACCCGCCGCAACCGGCGGAACCCAATAGTTGTGGAAGACGTCCGGCGTGGGGGCGTCGATGCCGTGATTGATGGGGGCCGCGTGAAGTGCGGATGATCCGCAGACACCGGCCGCCACCACGAGCAGAGCCGGCAGCAAGCGCCGCCAGGAAGCAGAGAGAGTCATCGCATCACCTCCGAGACGTCGATTGGTGCACCGGCATTCACCGGCCCATAGGGGGTTTCGGCTGGTGACGAATCGACGAATCAGTCGCGGCACGACACCTGTGACGCCTCTGCCCAGCAGGCAAGGTCCCCGGCCCCCGGAGGGTCGCCCTGGCCGGAGAACTACCCCCCCGCAAAGCCGCTATACTCTGCCCATCTTCCCAGACGACGCCCCCGCTGTTTCCGGCGCGACAGCAGGGCTTCCGGCCCTGTTTCACACCCGCTTTCCCACGTTTTTCACCAAGCCATGGCCAAGCAGCCCCCCTCCCGATCCGCCACATCCACTGCCGTCGCGGCGGTGAAGAAAGTCACTGCCCAAGCCACGGCGACCCTGAAGGATCATCCCGCTGCGGAGCCAGCGGCACCGCTCGACACGCCCCCTCCCACGCCGGCGAAGCGGCGGGCCACCGCCCAGACGCTCGCAGCCGGCCAGCGCGACATCTCGGTGAGCGAGTTCTTCGCCAAGAACCGCCATCTGCTCGGGTTTGATTCGCCCCGCAAGGCGCTCCTCACGAGCGTCAAGGAAGCGGTCGACAACTCGCTCGATGCCTGCGAGGAGGCGGGCATCCTCCCCGAGATCTGGGTCCACATCGAGGCAGTGAGCGACTCGACCTCGCGATTCCGGATGGGGGTGCAGGACAACGGCCCGGGGATCGTGCGCAAGCAGATCCCGTTGATCTTCGGCAAGCTCCTCTACGGCTCGAAGTTCCACCGCCTGCGGATGAGCCGCGGCCAGCAAGGGATCGGGATCTCGGCCGCCGGGATGTACGGCGTGCTCACGACCGGCAAGCCGGTGAAGATCATCTCCAAGATCTCCGCCAAGGAGCCTGCCCACTACTACGAACTGCGGATCGACACGAAGACCAACGAGCCGCAGATCCTCAATGGCAAGGGGGAGGGAATCGATCTTCCTCCCGGCAAGGCGTCAGCCGACTTGATGGCCAAGCATGGCATCGAGTGGGTGGCCGTCAACGATCTCGGCCACGCGATCGATCACGGCACGCGAGTGACGATCGAGATGGAGGCGAAGTTCCAGCGTGGCCGCGGAAGCGTCGAGGAGTATCTCGAGCAGACGGCGATCGCCAATCCCCATTGCCGGATCCATTTCCAGGGGCCCGACGGCCCGGAGCGGATCCTCGAACGATCGACGCACGATCTGCCGCCGGAGCCGAAGGAGATCAAGCCTCATCCCTATGGCGTCGAGCTCGGTCGCCTCGTGACGATGCTCCAGGAACACGCCAAGCTGACGCTGGCCCAGTTCCTCACCAGCTCCTTCTCGCGCGTCTCCCCCGGGATCGCCCGAAAGCTCTGCGACTCGGCGAAGCTCTCGACGCGGGCGAGCTGCGCGAAACTCGGTCGCGGCGAGGCCGATGCCCTCTACAAGGCGATCCAGGAAACGAAGATCCCGCCGCCGGCCACCGACTGCATCGTGCCGATCGGCGAGCAGCGATTGCTTGCAGGCCTGCGGCAGGTGGTGCCGGGCGAGTTCTTTACCGCCGCCACCCGTCCGCCAGGGGTCTACCGGGGCAACCCGTTCGTGATCGAGGCGTCGCTCGCCTACGGCGGCGGGCCCGGCGCACAGAAGGTGTCGCTCGAGGCGCTCACGGAGATCGCCGGCGAGAGCGACGCCCGCAGCCTGCGGCAATTCCTCACTACGACGTTTTCGGGAATGAGCGGCGAGGCGGCCGACAAGATTCTCGACGAGGCGAAGCTCGCCAGCCGTCAGTCCCCCTCGAAGCTCAAGAAGGACGCCCTGGCAACGCTCCACTCTGCGATGCAGCACGTCAACATGGACGAGGGCTCGAACATGACGGTGCTGCGGTTCGCCAACCGCGTGCCGCTCCAGTTCCAGCACTCAGCCTGCGCCGTCACCCAGACGATCCTCTCTACGAACTGGCGATCCTACGGCCTCTCCCAGTCGCGTGGCAGCCTCCCCTCGGGGCCGGTGACCGTGATGGTCCACATGGCGAGCGTCTGGGTGCCGTTCACGAGTGAATCGAAGGAGGCGATCGCCTCCTACCCAGAGATTCAGAAGGAGATCCGTCTCGCCCTTCAGGCCGTGGGGCGCAACCTCGGCATGTACTTGCGCCGCCGCCTCCGCGTCGCTCAGGAGGGCCAGCGCCGCAGCATCTTCCTCCGCTACCTCGGCGAGGTGGCCCAGGCCGTCTCGGTGATCAACGGCACCGACGCCAAGAAGCTCTACGAGGATCTCCTGGCACTGGCCAAGAAGAAGACCGCGCAGGCCGACGTCCGCTACGACGATCGGGGCCGCCCGATCGTGGAGGAGGAGGACGAGCTCGATCTCGGCAAGAACTGCATCATCGTCGCGCCGGGCGAGGTCGGCCTCACCCAGGCCGCTGCCGATGCGGTCGACGACGACATCTCCGCCGGACGGAAGCCGCCGACGAAGAGCAAGCGTGCGAAGATCGCCACCGTCGAAGGGGAAGCCGCCGAGGAGGGGGCCAACGACGAGGACGACGAGCCGAAGGCGAAGCCCGCGAAGGCTGACGCGAAGAAGGCCGGGAAGGGAAAGAAGGGGAAGTAATAGACCTGCAGCGCCGACGAACGAACCTCGGGCCAGAGACACAACAGCAGGGACAGCAAGCGATCATTCGTGGCGACCGTCACGCCTCCGGCGGCTTCCGGAGGATCTTCTCCATCGCCTTTCCCTTCGCCAGTTCGTCGACGAGCTTGTCGAGATAGCGGATCTCCCGCATCGTCGGCTCCTCAATCTCCTCGACGCGGATGCCACAGACCGTTCCCTTGATCAGGGTCCGCAGCGGATTCATCCGTGGCGCCTCGGCAAAAAACGTCTCGAAGTCGGTCTGTTTCTTCAGCTTCGATTCGAACTGCCGGCGGGTGTAGCCGGTGAGCCAGCGGATGATCTCGTCGACTTCCTCTTTCGTGCGCCCCTTCCTTTCAGCCTTCGCGACATAGTACGGATAGACGTTCGCGAAGGGCGTCGTGAAGATGCGATGCTTGGCCATGAGGGCCTCTCTGGAAACCGTGGATGATGGTCCCGTCGCTCCGGGGCCGACAGGTCGCGAAGCATTTTAGAGGGAGCGCGGCCGGGCCCGTCATTGCACGGGGCGATTGCGCCCCAGGACCGCCCGTTCCTGCCACCGGAGCACGAGGATGGTGACGAGCGTCGCCACGAGAATCTGGGCGAGGAGGGCCGCATACGGGATCCAGAGCGCCTTGTCGTAGTCGCCGAGATTCTGCCAGAACTCGGGCACGCCCGGCCCCTCGCTGCGGCAGCCACGATGGGCCCAGTAGAGCGGGGAAAAGAGCATGGCCACGACCTTGAGAATCCCCCCCGTGATCGGCAGGATCGTCGCTCCGAGGAGGATCTGGGGCGTGATCAGAAGCGGCACCGCAAGCACGCCCTTGTCGGTCGAGCGAACGCAGGCCGAAACGATCAGGCCGATCGTCGCGCAGGCCACCGCGGCGAGCCAGTTGTAGGAAGCGGAAACGATCGCCCCGCGCCGGTAGATCTCGACAGGAGCCTCGCCGCCGAGGAACTCGCGGATCATCAAGCCCAGTTCGACCGAGGTCCTGAAGATCGCGATCTGGACGGCGAGCAACAGCGCGAGCGCCGCAACCTTCGCGATCACGTAGGCGGTAAATCTCAGGCCATGCCGCCGCTCGAGGTCGAGCATCGGCCGCTCCTTGACGATCTCCCGGAAGCCGGTGACGAACCCGAGGATCACCATGCAGATGCTCATCAGCGACAGCCATTTGAACGTCCCGCCTGGATCGATGATCTCCCGTTCAGGGGCGACGGGGACGGCGTCGGTCAGGGCATCGCGGACGATCCGTTCGGTGGACGGCTCCCGGAGATGGGCAAGCAGCTTCGGCTGGCTGTCGAGGAACACGCGGATCTGCGCGGGGATGCTGGCATCCTGATCACCGACCGTGTCGGTGGCGATCGCCTGGCTCACCTCGCCCCAGACATCGGCCAGCACGTCTTTCTCGCCGGGGTCGAGCAGCCGCGTGACCATGAGCGGATTTTTGAATTGCGTGCCTGAGAAGCCGGCCAGGACGACCAACGCCAGCGTGAATGGGAGGAGCATTCCCATCCGCAGGCCGACGCGGTCGCGGAGGAGCGTCTCGAGTTCACGGCCGAGGAAGGAGGCGAACTGCCGGCCGAATCCGGGAATCGAGACCGCCGCCAGGGACGCGGCCCGTTCCACGCCCGAATCGACGGCCGCCCCGCCGGGCTCACGAGTCTCCGCCAGCCGCAGATCTTCAGCGAGCCTGTCCCGCCAGCGGGCCGACCAGAAGCCGGCCGGCTCGTCTTCGATGGCGACGTAGACATCGGCGAGCCGCTGCACTCCGAAGTGGCCGAGCGCTTCCACGCGGGAGCCAAACCAGACCACCTCGCCATGGCCGAGAATGAGGAGCTTGTCGGCCTCGTCGACGTTGTCGAGGTGGTGCGTGACCGCGATCACGGTCATGCCCGCCCGGGCCCGCTCCGACAGCAGCGCCATGATCCGGGCCTCGGTGGCCGGATCGAGGCTGGAGGTCGCTTCGTCGAGCACGAGCAGGCCCGGCGCGGCGAGCATTTCGGCCGCCAGACTCGCCCGCTTCATCTCCCCCCCGGAGAGGTCGCCGATCGCCTGCTGCCGCACGCGCTCGAGGCCTAACTCAACGATGACGCGGTCGATCGCAGACCGCCGCTCGGCGGCCGAAGCTCCTGCCGGAAGCCTCATCTCCGACGCAAACTGGAGTGCCCTCTCGACCGACAGGGCCGTCGGATTGATGTCACGCTGGGGGACGTAGCCAATCGTGCCGCGGAGCACATCGGCTTGTCGAAAGACGTCATGCCCCCCGACGAGGAGCCGGCCGGAGGCGATCTCCCGTTCACCGAGCAGACTCCGCACGAGCGTGCTCTTTCCAGCCCCGCTGGGACCGAGCACACAGACGAACTCGCCCGGCTCGATCCGGAAGCTCACCCGATCGAGGAGCGTCTTCTGCTCCCGGCCAGCACGGCCATCCGGCACCGTCACGGTCAATCCGTCGGCCACGACCGAGAGGCCTGTCTTCGCAGCGAGCGTCATGGATCGGAGGGCCTGGTTCTAGTAGTGGTGATCATCGGGATCGTAGTCGGGCGAGACGATGATATTGCCATCGGCATCCGCGGCGTACTTGTGGCGGTGATCAACCTGGCGCCTGAAAAACCGCGATCGCACGATCGACGAGTAAAACTTCTTGAACGAGTCGCCTTTGGGGTCGAGCGGCCGCTCGGAGGCGAACGTGAACATCGGCAGCAACATCTCGTCGTTGATCGTCTCGTTGTGCCAGACGTTCTGCGGTGGATCGAAGGGGTTTCGCGGATTGGCGACGGAGTTGTCGTAGGAACACTCCGCTTCAAACCGCGTCCCGGCGGGAAACCGGACCGGTTTTTCGAGATTGTAGGGGGACTGCCAGTTGTAATCCCACTGCGGCACCCGGAGGAGCAAGCGAGTCTGCCCCTCGCCCGGCACATGGACCCTGATCGCCAACCAGCGGGCCAACTGGTGCGCGTGTGGGATGACCCCCACGAGATCGGCATCCTGGGGGAGCGTGTAGCTGCCTGTGACGCGGAAGTCGCTGACACCCGGCGGCACCACCGCGAAATCGCCGGAGAGGTAAATCATGTTCATCACGTTGCGCGGCGGCTGCTTTTCAAGCCAGATGCCGACCCGGCTCGAATCGGTCTCCAACTTGCCGGTCCGCACGTAGTGGAACTGCACCGTGATGTCGCAGCCTGCCGGGATCACGACGCCCGCATCGGCGGGGGCAACCAACGCCCGCACCCCCGGCACGTAGCCACCGACGAACGAGGCTCGCGGCTGGCCATCGCTGCGGATCGGCGGCACCCGAAAGCCGATGCCGTGTGGATCCTGGAAGCCCCCGGCGGAATCGTCCGGGTGACTGAAGCCTTCTCTCCCGCCATGCTCACGCACCGCTTCCTTCACCGTCTCACGTGGCAGGTGCCCGATCAGAGCGTGGTGCACGACCTTCCGATTGCCAGGGAGAAGCTGGATCGCGCGGAGCCGCAGATCCTCGGGCCGAGCGAGCGGAAAGATGATGTTGCGGTAGACATCGTTGCCATGGGCGCCAAGCTGCGTCGGCTCGGGCTGCTCGAGGATGATGTCGGGGGGGCCGAGATCCGCCTCAAAAGCCGCGTAGTCGGGCAGCGGCTCGAGTTTCGGCGTGTCGGCGGTATTCCCCTCTGGCTTTCCAGCTGCCACCCAGGCCTGCAGCATGGCTATCTCGGCTGCCGTCGGCGTCTTTGGGCCGGAGAAATTGAAGTCGCTCTCGATCTGTGCCGGCGGCATCCGGCGGGCCTCGATCTCCTCGAGCCCGACGTCGATCCAGTCGACCGCGTCGTCATAGGAAAGGAGGCTGAACGGGCCGGCTTGCCCCGGACTGTGGCACTGCTGACAGTGGCCATGGAGAAACGGCAGGACGTCGTGATAGTAGGTCACGGCGTGCGATTCACTTGATGAGGGATCGGGTACCGGCCGCTCCGGCCGATCGATCGGGCACCCCACGGCCTCGGTGCGGGGCTCGCGGATGGTGCGGCCGGCGACAAGGTCGACGATCGCCTCGCGCAGTTCAGGATCGGGTGTCCCCGGCGACATCACGCCGCGGATCTTGTAGCGGTCGTCGATCCTGCCGGCATACCGCACGCGCCGTTCGCCATCGACGAGCACCACCTCCGGGGTGACGCTCACATCGAGCGCCTCGGCGAGACGGAAGTCACGGTCGAGATCGATCGGAAAGGGGATCTTGAAATCGCGGCGATAGGCCTCGATCTCCTCGGGGGCGTCGACTTCACAGACCACGCCGACGAAGCGGATCCCTTCGTCAGCGAACTCATCCGCGAGTTGCCCGAGCACCGGCGCGTAGTCCTGGGCGAGCGGGCAGGTGGGGTGGAGGAAGGCGAAGCAGACCGCCTGTCCATCGGCCCCGAGGAGATCGGCAAAGGGCACGCGCTCCCCACTCAGGGCCTGGAGTTCGAGCCGTTCGACGGCGAGCGGCTCGCCTCCCTGGGGATCGAGCGTCCCCCCCGGCGGATCAGCCGCCTGCAGAGCGCCGGCGACCAGCGACGACAGGAGCAGCGAAAGCCAAGCGGATCGCAGCATGGAGTTTCCCTCGACAGCATCCATGGATGGTGATCCGATCAATACTCCACCTCAAACCCCGCCGCTTGCAGCGCCGCCAGACTGCGGCGGATGCCGTCGCGGGTGTCGTGGAGCGGTTCGTATTCGATCAGGAAAGTGCCATCGTAGCCGGTGCGGGGAAGAAGATCGGCCCAGTCGATGCCGCCGGCGACATCGCCCACGGCGGCGGCCCGCCAGCCCTCGCCGTCCCGGGCCCAGTCCTTCAGATGGCAGTACGTAATCCGGCCACGGAGGAGATCAACGGCACAGGACGGGTCGGCCGGATCGGCCGCGCGGAGATTGCCGGGGTCGAAGTTGAAGCCGATCCTCGCCGGAAGATCGGCGAGGAGCCGGCGGAGCCCGGCGGGGTGGGTCGTGACGGTGTGGGTGTGGAGGGCGGAGCCGTCGGGGTGGTGGTCGATCGCGCCGTGGGTCTCGATCGCCATCGTGAGCCCGAGGCGGTCGAGCTCCCGGTCGCAGGCCACCAGGGCGTCGACCATCCGGGAATAGCGGGCGTCGTCCATGGCAGCCCACGGCGTGAAGCCTGCAAAATAGCGAACCTGCCTGGCACCACACTCGGCCGCTGCCCGCGACTGGCGGATCGCCTTCACGACCGCCGCTGCCACCTCTTCAGGACCGCCGGCGGAGAAGTCGTTCTCGATGCAGCAGCCGGGGGTCGCGATGCCGCTGGATGCGACCAGCGCCCTGAACGCGGCGATGTCGGCCGCAGAAGGCGTTTCGGGCAGGCGGCCCGGCTGGCCACCGCCGATCCCAAACTCGAGTTCACGGAATCCGAACTCCTCGGCGATCCGGAAGTGATCGACCATCGGCAGCGCGCGGAAGCCCCACTCCCCGCAGCCGACGCGGAGACGGCGGTGCGGCAGCGGAGGCGCGATTGGCAGCGGAGGCGCGGATGGCAGCGGAGTCATGCGAGGATTCCCTGGATCGGTCGGGCTGGTTGGACGCCGGTGAGCTTCTGGTCGAGGCCACCGTAGAAGTACGTAAGCCGCTCGGGATCGAGCCCCATGAGATGGAGGATGGTGGCGTGGAGATCGCGAACGTGATGGCGGTCGACGACAGCTTCATGGCCGAGGTCGTCGGTCTCTCCATAGCTCGTTCCCCCCTTCACGCCCCCCCCTGCAAGAAAATAGGAAAAACCCTTCGGGTTGTGGTCGCGGCCGCCGTTGGCCCCCTGCCCCACCGGCTGACGGCCGAACTCTCCCCCCCAGACGATGAGCGTCTCATCGAGAAGGCCGCGGGCCTTGAGGTCGGCAAGCAGCGCGGCGATCGGCTGGTCGATCTCAGGGGCGTGAATGGCGAGATTCTCCTCGACGCCGTTGTGGGCGTCCCAATTCTGCTGCTGATGACCGCCCCCGGAATAGATCTGCACGAAGCGGACACCGCGCTCAACGAGCCGCCGGGCGACGAGGCATTGCCGGCCGAACGGTGCGGGGCCGAGCGAGAGCGGATGGGCCCCTTTCTTCTCGAAGAGCCCGTAAGCGGCAAGCGTCGCCGGGCTCTCATCGGAGAGATCCAACAGCTCCGGGCCGCTCGCCTGGAGTTGGAAGCCGAGTTCGTAGGCGGCCACACGGGCCTCGAGATCGCCGGTGGCAGTGCGGGCATCGGCGTGGATCCGGTTGAGTGCGGCGAGGGTGTCGACGCCGTCGCGTTGCATCCCCCGCGTCACCCCGGGGGGCGGATCGAGGGCCGGGATCGCCTCGCCGGCCGAGCGGAACACCGTCCCCTGGTAGGCAGAGGGCATGTACCCGGCCGCCCAGTTGGCGGCGCCGGGGATCGGCCCGCCGCGCGGATCGAGCATGACGACGAAGCCGGGGAGATTGTCGTTTTCGCTCCCCAGGCCGTAGGAAAGCCAGCTCCCCAGCGTCGGATGGCCCTGGAGAATCCTCCCGGTGTTCATCTGCAGATTCGCTGAGCCGTGGGCGAAGGAATCGGCCCACAGGCTCTTCACGACAGCCAACTCATCGGCATGCCCGGCAAGCTTCGGCAAGGCGTCGGAGATCCACAGGCCCGACTGGCCATGCTGGCGGAAGGTCCGCTTCGAGCCGAGGAGCGTCTGCTTCTGGAGCGAGCGGCGGCGGATCTCGAGCTCGATCTCCTGCCCATCACGCTTCTGGAGCTCGGGCTTGTAGTCGAACAGGTCCATCTGCGACGGACCGCCATACATGTAGAGAAAAATGCAGGCCTTGGCCCCCTTGCGGTGGGCCGGCTTCGGCGCGAGCGGTCGGCCCTCGGCAGGCCCGGCGGCCGACGCGAAAAAACCGTCCTTGTCGAGGAGGCCCGTGAGGGCAAGGCCTGAGAAGCCGGCGCCTGCGTCGAGGAGCAGCCGGCGGCGTGGCCCGGTGAGGCATGAAGGGGCTGTGCGATCATCCATCGGCTTGGGGCTCCGCTTCAGTCGACGGTGACAAACTCGTTGAGATTGAGGACGAGAAGGGCGAGATCGCGGCGAGCGCGACGCCGGGCCTCATCGAGGCTCGGAGGCACGGCCGGATCGAGGCGGAACGGCTCGCCACCGGCGGGATGGACGACGAACCGGCGGGCAATCGTGCCGGCCCCGAGCGTTCTCAAGCCGGCCTGCCCCGGACGGTCGAGCGGCTCCCGATCGACAGCCTCGAGCAGCGGCACGGTCGAAAAAGGGGACTCGCCGTCGGCGAGCCACGCCGCAAGGTTCCCCCCGCGCCGCTCGAGCCGCAGCCGGCTCCAGGCATCGGTCTGGACCGGATGCTTCACCGACGCGAGCA